>QGVC01000691.1 GCA_003242645.1 Pseudomonadota bacterium | reverse complement strand
CGCCGATACGAAGCGGGAGGAAACGGCAATGATCGAGGAGCGGCCCGAGCTCAGGAAGCGTTCAGCCAACTTCGTTCCACTGACACCCATCAGCTTTCTCAGCCGAGCGGCGACATTCTTTGCCAACCGAACAGCTGTCATTCTCGGCGCACGCCGGTTCACCTATGCCGAGTTCTACGCGCGATCGCGCCGGCTGGCCCACGCCTTGACGAAAGCAGGCGTGAAACGCGGGGACACAGTGGCCATCCTGGCTCCCAACGTACCGGCCCTTCTGGAAGCCCATTATGCCGTGCCGATGATTGGCGCCGTGCTGAACCCCATCAATATTCGGCTCGATCCGGCGACGATCGCTTTTTGCATGGAGCACGGTGAGGCAAAGGTGCTTCTGGCCGATCGTGAGTTCGCACACAGCGTGCGGCCTGCGCTGGAAAAATTGAAAACGAGCCCACTCGTTGTCGACATATCCGACGATGAGGCGCCGGGAGCGCCCAGCTTAGGCACGATTGAATACGAGGAGTTTCTGGCGACCGGCGACCCCGATTTCGCCTATCCTGGGCCGGAGGATGAGTGGGATTCCATTTGCCTTCTCTATACTTCCGGCACCACCGGGAACCCGAAAGGCGCCGTCTACAGCCATCGCGGCGCTTACCTCAACGCCCTGGCGAATGCACTGACGTTCAAGCTCGACCACAACACCCGTTATCTTTGGACGTTGCCCATGTTCCACTGCTCGGGGTGGACCTATACGTGGGCGGTCACCGCTACGGCCGGAATGCACATTTGCCTGAGAAAGGTCGACCCGAAGCGCATTTTCGATCTCATTGCCGAGCACCGTGTCACGCACATGTGCGGTGCACCGATCGTGCTGAATACGCTCATTCACGCGCCGGCCGAGGTGAAGCGTCCGTTGCCGACCAGGCCAAAGGTAATGACCGGGGGCGCCGCTCCACCATCAGCTGTGATCCGCAACATGGAGGCAATGGGGTTCGAGGTGCTGCACGCCTACGGTACCACCGAGAGCTATGGCCCGTCGACGACGTGTGTGCACCTGCCCGAGTGGGACACCGGTCCCGAGGAGCAGCGCTTTGCCAACATGGCGCGGCAGGGCGTTCCTCACGTGCTGATCGAGGAGATGACGGTCGCGTCCCCCGAAACGCTGCAGCCCGTTGCCCGCGACGCTCAGACGATCGGCGAGATCATGCTTCGCGGCAACACGCTGATGAAGGGATATCTGAAAAATCCGGCGGCGACGGAGGAAGCTTTCGCGGGTGGCCTTTACCACTCCGGCGATCTCGCTGTGTGGCATCCGGACGGATACATCGAGGTGAAGGACCGTTCGAAGGACATCATCATCTCCGGAGGCGAGAACATTTCATCGCTGGAGCTGGAGGAGGTCCTTTATCGCCATCCGCAGATCATGGAGGCGGCTGTCGTCGCGAAACCGGACCCACACTGGGGAGAGACCCCTTGCGCCTTCGTCACCCTGAAGCCTGATGCGGGGCCGGTAACAGCAGAGGACATCATCGCCAACGCCCGTGCAATCTCCGCCGGTTCCAGGTGCCGGAAACCGGCGTCTTTGGGCCGTTTCCGAAGACAACGACCCGCAAAAATCAAAAAATAATTTTG
>QGVC01000230.1 GCA_003242645.1 Pseudomonadota bacterium | reverse complement strand
CCGTAGAGGAGGTGAAGAATGCCAACCGTTGAGGCGAAGATATGGCTCGCCCTGAAGTCGCGCATCGACACGATTCCTCTCGACTTCGCAAAAGCGTGGCCGGCCGAGACGTTCACGGTCCCGCACGCTAACGGCCAGCTGCAACCCTATATCCGCATCGGCACCGTCACCGTTGACCCTGTACCAGTCCAGATCGCCACCGGCAAGCCGCACATCCGTACCGGAACCTTGATACTCACCCTGGTGCATCCGATGACGGAAGGTTGTAGCATGCCGGTCTATAGCCAATATGCAGGAACCATTGCCGAGCATTTCGCTGACGGAACGGAAATGCGGTATGATAATGTCTGTGTGAAAGTAACCGCACAGCCGCATGTGCAGCCGGGTTACGAGGACAATGGCTATTGGACTATCCCGGTTTCAATCCCGTGGAGGACAGTTGCATGAGCTGCAAAGAGTGCGAAGAACGCCGCAGGCTGGCCCGGGAGGCGCTCCTGCGCTCCGCTGTTGGCGAGGCGGCTGTACATGTTGCAAAGGGTGCCGCCGAACTGGTAGGCATCAAGAAGAAAACCGCTACTGTCGACCGCAAGAAGGCAGTGGCAAAACGTAAGTCCGGTGCTGCCGGAATGAGGGTCGGTTCGATCAAAACTGCGCAGGAGTAATACCAATGAGCGAAATGATCTATACCATGGCGGGCACCAAGATTTTCATCTCCGAAAATCCGGTGCCAGCCAAGCTAGAAGTAACTCCCGAGGACTTCCAGGGGATCAACTGGATTGAAATCAAAGGCCTGTTTAACGTTGGCGAACTCGGGGCCGAGCAGACCGTCAACGAGTACGAATTGATCAATTCTGACTGGGTGCTGAAAGCCAAGGGCACTCGTAACGGCGGCACGATGACCAACGTCTTCATCCCGCTGCATCTGGACCCGGGCCAGAGGAAGTTTCGCGAGGCCATTGAAGACAACTGCCGTCCGTATGCATTCCGAGTGGAACGTGGCGCCGACTGCGCGCCTGAGTCCCTGGTCACGATCAGCATTGCCAACCCCGGCGTTGTGACGTGGCCTAACCACGGCTTCCAGGTCGGCCAGCCCATCATGTTCACACTTGGCGAGGGCGCCTCCCTGCCTACTGGCCTGACCGCTGGTGTGGTGTACTACGTCGAGTCCGTTTTGACTAACGACACGTTCACGCTGGCGGCCGAGCCGGGTGGCGAGGCTATCGAGACTACTGGCACCACTACTGGCGACATCACCGCCACTGCGCCGCCCGCTGGCATGACTGACCTGTTCCAAGGGTTTGCGCTGGATGGCGCTCGTTCCGGCGGTGCGCGTAACGATCAGTACACCCGAACCTACTCCATCGCCGTGAACGGCAGGATCATCACGGTATAACGAATTCACGCGAGAGAATAGGGCTAGGGGCGGTGAACCGCCCCGATGCTCGCATGAACCGAGGTATAGAATCATGGATATTAATGACCTTGTACTGTCTGACGAAGCCCTCAACATCATCGACAAAGGCGAGTGGGTGCCTGCCGGTGACGAAGCCCCCGGCGTAGAGTTTTTGGTCACTGGCATGCAGGCCGAAGGTGCCCGAAAACTGATCAAACAGAAGCAGGCGCAAGCCCGCGCCAAGAACAAAGGCCAACCGCTTAGTGATGACCAGTTGGCCGAAATTACAAAAGAAGTGCTAGTCGAGGAAGTGCTCAGAGACTGGCGGGGCATCACGCACAACGGCGAGCCGCTAGAGTATTCCAAAGAGCGGGCGCGGCAATACATTATGAGCCGCGGGGGTGAACGCTTCACGATGTTGGTTTTGAATGCCGCTATGTCCCTCGACAGAAATGCTAATGCCTACGTGGAGGGGGTGGCAAAAAACTAATTGCCTGCCTCCGATGGGCAGTCGCTAACCCAGATGCCGGTAAGCTGATTGCGGCTTATCGGCACTTTGGGGTAGAGGTTCCGCAGGGGCTCATCCCGCCAGAACTGCATGACGTAGAGTTGTTCTACTGGGAGGCCTTCTGGGACTTGAGCGGCGAACGGCAGGCAGGCTGTCCTATCCCATGGACTGCAATTAGGCAGTATTACGATCGTGAGGGATTCGGGCGTTTCTCCGATTTTCATCGGATAATTAAGACTATGGACAGGGCGTATCTTGAGGCTGTAGAGGCCCGATATGCTGATCAGAGGGGTAATAAGTAGTGGAAGCAGCCGCCCTTGGTTTGCGCGTAGATGGGATAGACAACATCGACCGCGCTTCGTCCTCGCTCGGTCGACTCGCCGACAGCGCAAAGAACGCTGAAACTGCATCCGGGCAGCTCGACCGGACCTCCAAGTCTAGTAGCAGATCCCTCTCCGAAGTAACGCGCGAAAGCGACCGCGCCGCCCGATCAATAAGAGCCCTGGCATCCGCCATCAAACCCGTAGCCACTAGCCTCGCCGCCGTCTTTAGCGTCCGAGCGCTCGCCCAATACGCCGACTCGTGGTCCGATATGACCAGCCTTGTGCGCGTCAACGTCAGCGCGCAGGACGATGCTGTTGCGGTGATGAAGCGGTTGGCGGATATCGCTCGGACCACGTACTCTAGTCTTGAGTTAACAGCACAGGGTTTCGCGCAGAACGCCTTTATCCTCTCCGCGTTGGGTAAGTCCACAAAGCAGCAACTCGACTACACCTCCGCACTGAACAATGCCCTCGTTGTGTCGGGCGCTAAAGGGCACCAGGCCCAGATGGTGCAGGACAGTTTGAACCGCGCAATGGCAGAAGGGTCGCTGCGCGGGCAGGAATTGCAGAACGTCCTGAACTACGGCAGCACGATTGCTAGCCTGCTGGCCGAAGAATTGGGCGTCAATGTCACGCAGCTACGGGAGGTGGCGAAAGAAGGGCGCATCACTGCTGACGTGATATTCAATGCCCTGGTCAAAAACATGGAGATGCTGGAGCAGACAGCAGAATCCATGCCCGCCACCATCAGTGACGGCTTCCTGCTGCTTCGTAATTCCATATTGCAGGCCGTGGGCGTCTATGACCAGGCGAACGGGATCAGCCAGGAGTTTGCAGAGCGCTTGGTTAAGATTGCTGACGCCATCCGTGATACCGACTGGGGTCCGTATATTAGGGCGCTGACCACGGGAGCGAAGATAGCTGCGGCCTACGTTGTTGCCGTTCGCGCCATTCCCGTCGCTAAGGCTGCCGCTGCCGCCGCAACAACCGCATACCAAGGTGTGCTTGCGGCGTTCAGCTCCCAGGTAGCTGTCACCACAGCGCGGCTGTGGAGTATGAACACCGCGCTTGGGGCGGTCGGAGCGGCGTTTGCTGGTTGGCAGATCGGCACCTACCTACGCGAACAGTTCGAGGTCGTAGAGAAAGCAGGGATTGCTCTGATGGGTGGCCTGCACACGATGGCCATCCGGATCGGCGGCTTCTTCCGTGAGTTGGGCGAGAGGATCAAGTTCGCCGTTACGAACCCGATCGACGCTATCCGTGGCTCTATCGCCGACTTTCTTGAGTGGATGTCAGGGCTCGGGCGCGACACGCTGAAGTTCCTCGGATTCGAGGGGTTGGCTGACAGCATCAAGACCGAGTTTGCTGGTATCCGTGGCGCGATCGCTGCCGAGCACAAGGCTACGCTCGAGCAAATCCGCGCCGAGACCGCTGCTGAAGTGGAATTCGTCAACAATATCTATGCCGAGATGTTTGCCAATGTGGGCAAGCAGGCAAAGGAGGCCAGCTCCGGCATAAGCGACCTTGCGGGCGAAGTCAGCAACCTAGCAAACGAGACAGTCGAGCTGACCGACGCGCAGAAGGCAGCGGCAGAAGCCGAAAAGAAGCGCCTTGAGAATATCCGCAACGAGCTGTCGGCCCTTGAACGTGCCGTCGCAACGTGGGGCATGACTGCCGAGGAGGTTAAGCTTTACGACCTCGCGATGCAGGGCGCAACAGCCGCGCAACTGGAATATGCCCAAAGTCTTCTCGACACCATAGCGGGGCTGGAAAAGGCAAAAGCGGAGGAAGAAGCCTATCGGCGGCTGGTGAGAGACCTGCGCACGGAAGAAGAAAGGTTGACCGATGAGTTCCGTGAGCGCATTGCTGTGCTGGACGCTATGGCCGCGTCAACGCGCATTGCCAGCGACGAATACGCAGAAATGGTCCGCCGGGTGGCAGAAGCAGCTTTCACAGCGGCACCAGAGTTCGGCGGCCTTGCCCCAGAAGTCGGCGGGGCGTATGGCGAACTGCTGAGAATCGACAAAGCGCAGGAACAGCTCCAGGCGTGGTATGACGCCCAACTGGAGATGCTGAACAAGTTCCGCGCGGAACGAGCTGACCTGAATGCTCAGTGGGACGCACAGGAGGAAGCGCTTAAGCGGGAGCATGAGGCCAAGCTAGCGGAGATTGAGAAGGCCCGGCAAATGGCATCGCTGGGTCTGGCCGGTGACTTTTTCAGACAAATGTCCGCGCTCCAGAAAAGCGAAAGCTCCAAGGCGCGGGCAATCGGCAAGGCAGCCGCTATCGCTGAGGCCACTATCAACACCTACCGAGCAGCTACCGCCGCTTATGCAGCTATGGCAGGCATTCCCGTTGTCGGCCCGGCCCTCGGTGTGGCAGCTGCTAGCGCAGCTATTGCGGCCGGTATGGCGAACGTGGCAGCGATTCAGGGCCAGGCGCACGACGGCATCATGTCGGTTCCCGAGGATGGCACATGGTACTTGAAAAAGGGAGAGCGCGTCACGACTGCCGAGACTAGCGCGAAACTGGACCGCACGCTCGACGCGGTTATGGAGCGGGTGCAAGCGCTACCGCCTAACGTGATCCCGTTCCCATCGCGGCCATCGAACAACGTTGGCACTAACTTAGTCGTCAACGTCCACAACGCCCCGCCTGGCACACAAGTGGAGCAGTCCACTGGGCAGGATGGCGCAGACGTCATTGACATTTGGATCGCCGATTTTACTTCCGGTGGTCGCACGGCGAGCGCGGTACAGAGCAAGTTCGGCCTGCAGCCACAAGGGAGGTAAGCATGTCATTACTTGCGCAAGTGTACGCACAGGGCGGGGACGTGATTCTGCACACGTTAGAGCTGACCTCCACAGCTTGGAGTAGCGACCCTATCGTGCTGGTGAAGGATTATCAGGACCACACTATCACCACGGAGGATGGGCGGGAGTTGCTGGCCCGGGCGACTGGCATGGCGATAGCGCTGCCAAAACGGGACACCACCGGGGCGCAGGACCTGACGTTCGCGCTTGACGGGGTGCGTCCAGAGGCAACCCGGCTGGTGCGGCAGGCGCAGGAGGCACAGGCTGTTGTCCGTGTGATCTATCGGTGTTATCTGTATAGTGACCTGTCGGAGCCGGCAGAGCCGCCGCTCTACCTGATCGCTCGCCGGTATACCGCGCAGATGGATCATATCGAGGTGACTGCCGGGCTGTTCGACCTGATCGACATGCGCTGGCCGAGAATGGTGTACGATAGCAACACGGCCCCGTGCCTGGAGTTCTCGCAATGATTGAGCGGTACTTGACGGCAGTTTACAAAGACGGCGCTAGGGGCGAGGTAGTCGACGGGCAAGTGTTTTATGACTGCTGGGGGCTGGCTCGCGCGGCCCGTGTGG
This sequence comes from Pseudomonadota bacterium, assembly GCA_003242645.1. Next base: position 104 of record QGVC01000230.1, on the reverse strand, counting down.
AACTGTACGGTCGAAAACTGCTGGCCAGTCGCGCCGGTGAGTACCAACATGACCCGGAGGGGTTCACTGCCCGTTACCGCGAGCAGATCGCGGAGATGGTCGAG
>QGVC01000229.1 GCA_003242645.1 Pseudomonadota bacterium | reverse complement strand
CCCACGACCAGGAGGAGGCGAACTCGATCTGCGATCGCATCGCCGTGATGAACGACGGAACGGTGCAGCAGGTGGGAACACCGATGGAGCTTTACGAGCGCCCCGCCAATCTGTTCGTGGCGACGTTTCTCGGAACGGCCAATGTTCTAACGGGCGAGCTCGTCGGCTCGGGAGCAGAGCGCACCTACGTCATCGGCGAAGGCATTGCTCTGCCGGTTCCCTCGGAAGCCAACGTCAATCCGGGAGCAAAGCTCGTATTCCGTCCCCAGCAATGCCAAATCGGCCCAAGCGGCGAAGGCATGGTGCCCGGCACGGTGCTCTATCGCGAGTTTCTCGGATCGACTGTTCGCTATGGCGTGCGGATCGGCCCTGCTGAGATCGCCGTCGACACGCCATTCCGAGCCGGCGACAGCCTTTACGAGATCGGCGACGCAGTTGGCGTTAAGCTCCCCCTCGGCTCAGCTCTCTGGCTTGCAAGCTAATTCAGAGAACAGAAGGGGCGTGCGCGCCGGACTGCGGCGGGATTTTCCCTATTCTTTCGATGCGGCCTCGCGCATCTCACGGATTGCCATGCGGGCGAGCTCGTCGGCGCGCTCGTTTTCGGGGTGACCAGCGTGCCCCTTGATCCAGTGCCAGCGGATCTCATGCTCGCCGAGCGCTTCGTCAAGACGCTTCCACAGCTCGGCATTCTTGACCGGCTTCTTGTCCGCCGTCCGCCAGTTATTGCGCTTCCAGGTGTGAATCCACGAGGTGATGCCGTTCCGCAGGTAAACGCTATCCGTGTACAGATCGACGATCGACGGCTGCTTCAGCGCCTCCAGTGCCATGATGGCGGCCATCAGCTCCATACGGTTGTTGGTCGTCAAAGGTTCGCCGCCTCTCAGCTCCTTGCGGTGGGGGCCTGAGGTGAGGACCGCCCCCCAGCCGCCCGGCCCAGGATTGCCGGAGCAGGCGCCATCCGTGTGGATTTCGACGACGGGGCGTCGCTTCTGGCTCATTAGACAGCCTCAAGGCCGTATTCGCCGACCGAGCACACCGTGCGGTGGAACCGCAGCCGACGGAGGTATTCGAGCGGATTGTGCGGCTTGACCAGGGCGTTTTGTGACCGGTGCAGCCAGTCATGCGCCCGCGTCAGCAGAAAGCGGAGCGCTGCGCCCCGGGCCAGGATCGGAAGCGCTTCGCGCTCGGCAGGCTCAAGGGCACGCACGCTTGTGTAGCCTTTGAGGAGCGCGCGGCTCTTGGTGATGTTGAACGAGTAATCCTGCTCGAAGCACCAGGCGTTCAGGCAGATGGCGATGTCGTACGCGAAGTAATCGTTGCAGGCGAAGTAGAAATCGATCAGTCCCGAAACCTCGCCGCCGCGAAAGAAGACATTGTCCGGAAAAAGATCGGCATGAATGACACCGGCCGGAAGGTCCTTGGGCCAGTTGGGCAGCAAGGTGTCGAGCTCCGAACGAATTTCGGCCCTCAGTCCCGGCGCTATCTCGTCAGCGCGGTCCTCGAACCTTGCGAAAAGTTCCGGCCACCCCGCAGGCCCCAAAGCATTCTCGCGAGTGAGCGGGTAGTCGCGGCCCGCGAGATGAAGCTTCGCCAATGCCTGCCCGACGGCCTGGCAGTGCTCGGGCCGCGGCCGCCGGATCCACATGCCCTCGAGGAACGTCACCAGGGCTGCAGGGCGGCCAGCCAGCTCGTTCAGCATGGCACCGTTTCGGTCGCGAACCGGCGTCGGGCAGGTTATGCCCGCTTTCGCGAGATGCTCCATCAGCCCGAGAAAAAACGGCAGATCCTCGCGCCGAACGCGCTTCTCGTAGAGGGTCAGGATGAAGCGGCCCTGCGACGTCTGGACGAGATAGTTCGTATTCTCGACCCCCTCGGCGATCCCTTTGTAGGAGAGAAGCTCGCCAAGGCCGTAGGGTTCGATGAAGCGCGCCAGCTCGTCGTCGGCGACCTCGGTGTAAACGGCCATGGCGTCAGACGCTCGCAGTCTGCTTGCGGGGGGGCGCTACGTCGCGAAGCTCGCGCGGCACGTTGAAAGCGATGCGCTCTTGTGCCGTGGTCACAGTCTCGACCGTCACATCGAAGCGCTCACGAAACGCGGCGATGACCTCATCGACCAGCTCCTCGGGAGCGGAGGCGCTCGCCGTCAGGCCAACGGATCGCACCCTCGCAAGATCTGACCAGTCCACATCGGTGGCCCGTTGCACGAGCGTAGCCTTCTTGCAGCCAGCCCGCTCCGCGACCTCGACGAGCCGCAACGAGTTGGAACTATTGGGTGCTCCAACGACGAAGAAGCGCTCAACTTTCGGTGCGATGGCCTTCACCGCGGCCTGACGATTGGTGGTCGCGTAGCAGATGTCCTCTTTGTGCGGTCCGACGATCTGCGGGAAGCGCTCCTTCAGCACAGCGACGATCTCGGCCGTATCATCGACGGACAGCGTGGTCTGCGTAGCGTAGGCGAGCTTTTCGGGATTGCGCGGGGTGAAGGTGCGCGCCTGCTCCACCGTCTCGATCAGGGTCACAGCCCCCTCAGGCAGCTGCCCCATGGTGCCGATGATCTCGGGGTGCCCGGCATGGCCGATGAGCACGAGGTCATAACCCTGCGCGTAATAGTTGTGCACCTCCTTGTGCACCTTCGAGACAAGCGGACACGTGGCATCTAGGTAGAAAAGATTGCGCGCCTTGGCGGCGGCCGGCACCGACTTTGGCACCCCATGTGCCGAGAAGATCACAGGGGCATCGGTATCGGGGATCTCGTCCAGCTCTTCCACAAAAATGGCGCCTTTGGCCCGAAGAGAATCAACGACAAAGCGGTTGTGAACAATCTCGTGCCGTACGTACACAGGGGGGCCGTACTTGGCCAGCGCCAGCTCGACGATCTGGATCGCGCGATCCACGCCCGCGCAGAATCCGCGCGGCGCCGCCAATATCAACGTCATTTTTTCCCGGGTGCCGCGCTGGCACTGGTCAACGGCTGAAGAGGCGGACATACCTTTGTCCTGGTCCAACGAGTCGAGTCCCGTTCGTAGCTACGCGCTTGGGCGCCGTGAGTCGAGGGAGTTGGGTGAATCAGACGATAGTGCGACAAGTGTTCCCACGTCGATCGGCTCATCCGCTGCCATGAAGGTAGGCATGTTCCCGACGCGGTGCCACCGGATCAGGAAACGAGCGAAACTGCTGTGAAGAGACTAACAACTGCTGCGCGGTACGGATTGCTTCGGATTTCGGCATTGGGCCTTGCGGCGGCGCTGCTCGCTGGCTGTGGCATGTCCAGCTTGACCTCGGGCATCGGGGGCGGCGTTTTCGGCGGCTCCAGCTCGGGGACAGAGATTGCCTCCGTCAGCGAGGACCAGCTGCTGTCCGCGGCCAAGGCCGATTACGGCACGACCGGCTCGTCAGGGGTGGATCTCGCGCACCACTGCCCGCGCTTCGCGGTCTCGCCGCGCGACCATTACGTGACGATCTACGAACAGGGCCGCGTCGGAGATGCGCTGGCGGTCATGCACCGGGGAGAGATCACGAAGACGGCGCGGGAGTGCCAGATCGCGAACGGTCGCGTGACGGTGAAGTACGGGTTCTCCGGGCGCGTGCTCCTCGGCCCGCGTGGCCAGCCTGGCACCGTGACCCTCCCTGTTAACGTCGTCGTCACAGACGGTCAGCGCGAGAAGGTCGCACAAGACTCGATGGCCGTGTCCGTGTCCGTGGCTGTGGATCGGCCGATCGGGTACTTCTCGGTCGTACGGACGGTGTCGTTCGAAATCCCGGAAGGTACACGGCCAGCAGAATACGAGCTTCTCGTCGGCTTCGATCGCAACCTGCCGAATGCGGGGTAGCGAAGCTCGCTCGCGACCCCAAAATCAGCGCGATTTGATGTTGCGGTGCAGATTGACTTCGCAGTCTGCAGGTCTAAGCTGAAGCATAGCCAGTCGACACTTGCGGGAGAGTCCGGCCGCGTTCGTTGAGCCGGCGCCGAAGGAGCAACCGCCCCGGAACCTCTCAGGCAAAAGGACCGCAAGTTGATGGCGCTCTGGAAAGCGGCCGTGGTGATGCTCACCCGGCCCACCGAAGGGGTTAAGACTCGGCTCCCGCAACACAACCGCGGGTAGCGGGGTTGACTCTCTCAGGTTCCGAGACAGAGGGGGCTCGATGACGGGTGTCGTGGCACTCGTCTCAAGGAGCTGACTCGAGCCTCTGGAACGGGAAATGAGCGCCGACACCGCTGGTCCACTAAAGCGAACACCCCTCTACGATCTCCACCGTGAGCTCGGCGCCAGGATGGTGCCGTTCGCCGGCTATGAAATGCCGGTGCAGTATCAGCTTGGCATCATCAAGGAGCACCAGCATACGCGGGCGCGCGCCGGGCTCTTCGACGTCTCTCATATGGGGCAGGCGTACCTCATCGGCCCGGACCACCATACGACGGCCGCAGCGCTCGAGGCTCTCGTTCCCGCTGACATCCTCAATCTGAAGCCGGGGATGCAGCGCTACACGCAGCTGCTGAATTCCGAAGGCGGGATCGTCGACGATCTCATGGTGACCCGCCCGGCTGATCCGGCCGAGGACGGCAAGCTGCTGCTGGTGGTCAATGCCTCCCGGAAGGAGGTGGACTACGAGTACATCTCGGCGCGTTTGCCCGCGTCAGTCCGGCTCGAGCCTCAACCCGACCGCGCTCTGCTTGCCTTGCAAGGCCCAGAGGCGGCTGCCGTTCTCGCCAAGCATTCTCCCGAGGCAGTAATGCTGGGATTCATGGGCGCGCGGCCTGCTTCCGTTGGCCCGTTCGCGTGCCACGTCAGCCGCTCAGGCTACACCGGCGAGGACGGATTCGAGATTTCGGTTGCGGCTGATCAGGCGGTCGATTTGGCGCGCCTGCTGCTCGCCGACGAAGCCGTGCAGCCAGCTGGCTTAGGCGCGCGTGACTCGCTCCGGCTGGAGGCAGGGCTCTGCCTTTACGGACATGAGCTCGATGAGATGACGACGCCCGTTGAAGCGGGCCTGACGTGGTCAATTCAGAAGCGCCGTCGTGAGGAAGGCGGTTTCCCTGGCGCCGAGCGGATCCAGCAGGAGCTGCGGGAAGGGCCCAAGCGGCTACGTGTGGGCATCAAGCCTGAGGGCCGCGCCCCGGCGCGCGACGGCACGGAAATTCTGGATACGTCTGGCGCCCGCATCGGCATCATCACGTCGGGCGGCTTCGGGCCCACGGTGAATGGTCCGATCGCGATGGGCTACGTGGAAACTTCTTTTGCCAAGCCCGGTACGCCGCTCCAGCTGATGGTTCGCGGCAAAGCCCTCCCGGCGCAGATCGTCGACCTGCCTTTCGTACCGCATCGTTATTTCCGCAAAAGCTAACCGGAGAACCTTTCAATGGCGCTCGAACGCTTTACCGAGGACCACGAATACATCCGCGTCGAAGGCGACATCGGCATCGTCGGCATCACGAACCACGCGCAGGAGCAGCTTGGCGATGTGGTGTTCGTCGAGGTGCCCGAAGTTGGGCGCGTGGTGAATCAGAAGGACGCGGTTGCCGTCGTCGAATCCGTGAAGGCGGCCAGCGATGTCTTTGCTCCGGTTTCCGGCGAGGTCGTTGAGGTGAATGCCGAGCTCGCAGCAAACCCGGCGCTGGTGAACGAGGATGCCGAAGGGAAAGCCTGGTTTTTCAAATTGCGGATTACAGACAAATCCCAGCTCGATGGGCTGATGGATCGGGCGGCTTACGAGGAATTCGTCAAGCAGAGCTGAAAACCTTCCTTCTACCCAACGGG
>QGVC01000690.1 GCA_003242645.1 Pseudomonadota bacterium | reverse complement strand
CAAAGCCGCCCGCATCACATCGGCGGAGCCTGATTTGTGGCTGTTCGCATTGCTAACGCTCCAAACCTGCGAAGGTTTTCTCGGCCGTGGCAACTACGGCATCAGCCGCATGAATGGAGGCTTCGCTTCGCGTCCCTTTGTTGGGATTGCCCCCAAGGGACGCTGGGGGGCTCAAATCAGGCGAGATATGGAACGACTGATCGAGCTCCGATCTGAGATTGTGGCGAATTACCCGATGTATCGCGAAGAAGGCGGCCTTGGCTTGGTCTGGCTGCGCCCGTGGGATGGAAACGCTCAGCTGACGCCGGAAGAACTGGATCCGTATTACGTCGAGATTTGTCGCCGAGTCCGTCTAAACTTCGATGGGACCGCCATCGTAGCTCATCGCGGAGCCAGTCGCAAACCAAGGATTGCCATGCCCGAAGGCTTGAATGGAAACACCGGTGATCCTTGGACGCCTATTGATCGCAAACACAGCAAGGCGCTAACCGTCGATGGCTCAGGCTTCCACTACCGGCGTGTTGCCGAATTGCTCGACCCTTCCCGGTTTACCCCCGCGCCGCTGCAGGACGTAACTCCTGGCGATGGCAGCGAAGGTTTGGAACTGACCCTCTCGGTAACGGTGCGCGGCCAAGGCGAAACCGAGGGGTATCACGAACGGCGCATCCTGATCCCTCCGCGCGCAGTTCCGTTCTTCCTGCACCGCGGGGCGAAGGATCGTCTTGCCGAGGTTGCCCGAGACAGGGTCACCAATGCTGCAACAATGCGCACCAAGGTGCTCAGTCCAGCGCTTTTTCGTTTGTTTCAGAACGATCCGGATACAATCAATTTCAGACACCCGGCGACACAAGCGAAAGTCGAGCCGTTCCTCGCCCGCTTCGACAGGGACGTCGACGCAGATTTCTTCGATCATCTTTTCGAGGAACTGAGCGAGGACAGCAATCCCTCGGCTGCGCGACGATTGCGGCGTGCGTGGTTGATGGAGCTCAAGGCACGTGCTGGCGACATCCTCGCCACGGCAGAAGCTGGCTCGCCATTGAGCCACGTGCGCCGTTACCGTGCACGGGCTGCTGCTCAAAGCGTCCTCGACAGTGCTTTTCAAAATGCGTTTGAGAGCTGGATAAGAGAAGATTGATGAACGGTTCCGTTTCCGAACAACAAATTGCGGAATTGGCCGCAAGAAGCGAAGTCGGCTCCGACGTCCTCGGAGCCGTGGCGCAAGAATTCCGCCGCCTCGTCGTCGCCAATGCGCGCGCCGAATTGGCAGCCTTGCGGCGCATGGATCCGGACCGGCCCACGACCGGAGCCCTGTTTCGTCTGCTGGCTCGTGCCGGTATTGGTGAAATGGGCCTGGACAGGCTCCAACGGTGGGCGAGCGCAGTCCACATCATGGCGCAGCGTCCGGACCGGCTTCGACCCGGCAATCTCGGTCAGAGCCTGGCCGCCATCGGATTTACCGAACAACGATTGGACATGTTGCTCAACGCACGCGGGAGCACGTTGCGCGACCTCGCCCGCCGCACTGCGAAGCGGCTCGCTAACAGTGAGGAAGCCATGCCGTACCGCGAGCTCTGCCGCCTTGTTCTCCTCGACGGCCGGCCGGACCGCGAAAACGAGGCTGAGGAGTTGCGGATTAGAATTGCCC
>QGVC01000689.1 GCA_003242645.1 Pseudomonadota bacterium | reverse complement strand
GAGCAGACCATCCCGACTATGCTTCCCCATGGGGCGATAATGGAGGGCACCGAATTACCGTGGCTGCAAACAAGAACCCCAAGTACTGGTTCCCCGCCAAACGCTACGGCTGGGGTTGGGGCACGCCGACCACATGGCAAGGTTGGGCGGTATTTCTCGTTTACGCCGCCCTGGTCCTAGGCGGCATCCCCTTCATCCAGGCCCAAGCAGGCGACATCGCTTACTTCCTTTACCTCGTAATCCTCACCATCGCCCTCCAATTACGTTCTCTGGCTAAAGGGCGAGCCTCCACGCTGGCGGCAGAGAAAAGACGATGTCTAAGCGCACCGTTGCAGCCCAACTCGCTACAGCTCTCGTATCACCTCGCGATCGAAGATTCATAGTTAAGCGCGATTGCCGGAATAGCCGAGCCCCTGCGCGCGCGAACAATTCCCGGGGACGCGGAGCGCGACGCCGGGCCGGAAGACTCGTTTACAAGGACTCTTAGCACATAGCCAAGCAACAACGAGCTGAAGTAAAGACATTGCGAAAGGGGGCGCCAATGAGAGAGGTTCTTATTCTTTCGGTGGCAACTGTTGTGCTGTCTGGTTGTGCTACGGCCTACCAACCAGTTGGTCTCACCGGTGGATATTCTCAAACACAGCTAGGTGAGAACGTTTTTCGAGTGTCGTTCCAAGGCAACGGCTACACCAGCTCCGAACGCGCATTTGACCTCAGCCTCCTGCGTTCAGCCGAAGTGGCCCTAGAGCATGACTTCCGATACTTCGTAATAGTTGAGTCCAAGAACGGATCAAGAGTCGAAGCCTTCACAACCCCAACAACTTCGTATACGACCGGTAACGCGCACGGTCTTGGCAACTACGCCTATGGCAGTGCAACTACCACCACCTACGGCGGACAGACCTATTTGTTTCCAAGCCGGGCGCAACTAACACCATTGTTTGCTTTAAAGAGAAGCCGGAAACTGGCGGGATCGCTTTTGACGCTGAATTCGTTACTAGGCGCTCCCGTGCATGCAGGCGAGCGTGCGCGGCTGCTCGTGGGCGAGGCGTTCGAGCGTGTCGGTGGTGTGCGGTGCATGCGCGAAGTCGTCGAGCGGTGGGCGGAACGCTTCGCTCGGGCCAAGAAATCACACGCCGTCGGGCGCGTAGACCGCGATTTCGGATGAACATGTGGGAAAATTCTTTCTCGAGACCGCATCCCGCCCAGCGCTGCCACGTGGTAATACGCATGAAATCGCTCCAGATCGAAACCGACGGCATCTTCCTCTGTTCGGAAGCATTCGGCGACGCAGGCGATCCGCCCGTTCTCTTGATCATGGGCGCCATGGCCTCGGGCGTCTGGTGGCCGGAGGACTTCTGTCGGGAGCTCGCTCGCAGGAGCCGCTACGTGGTCCGGTACGACCACCGCGATACCGGCCGATCGACGAGCTATGCACCTGGCCAGCCGGGCTACACCACGGAGGATCTCGCCGACGACGCTGTCCGTGTGCTCGACGGCTACGGAATCGGTCAGGCCCATCTCGTCGGGATGTCGCTCGGCGGCTATCTCTCGCAGCTCATCGCGCTGAAGTATCCCGGGCGCGTGCTACCCCTGACGCTAATGGCCTCGGAGGGCACCCACCACGCGGAACGGGACAAGCCTTGG
>QGVC01000688.1 GCA_003242645.1 Pseudomonadota bacterium | reverse complement strand
CCCCTTGGAACACGGCGCTCTTCATGTGCCCTCCCGAGTAGGAGTGATGAGCCGCTCGTGGGGTTGCAGAAGTATTGCCCGAGACAGGAACCATTATCACCAGGTCGTCTTCAGGAGCGGTTGCCGCGACGCTTCCGTGCGAGCGGTCGCTGTGGCGCAGGCTCCGCATCGTGATCCGGACTCTCTTGTACTGCTCCTGCAGCAACCTCTGGGTCGTCGTCCGCTCTGACATTGCGTCCTCCATCGTCGTTCGGGTTGAGCGGCGTACGGCGTGTGAGGCAGGTACAAATAGGCCTGTTTCCTGGCGACGGCGGCGTATGCACTAGATCCGCGCCGAAGATATGCAACGTTCGGGCCGCCAGGAAGTTCTCAAGCACTAATTCGTGCTCGGAAGCTTCCCTCACATAACCAAATAGCTTCTGGGCTTCTTCAATGTCTATAACGAAACCGTGCGAAGGATAACCAGTGATAAGCTGTTGGACTACCGACGGCGATGCGCCGAGTCGCACGCCGTAGGCTTCAGCTATATTTATGGCACGCTGCACCTCACCAAGTTTAAGCGGATCGATTTGGGCCGAAATAGGAGACAATAGTTGCGTTGCCAGCGCAGTAGCTATTTCTGCAGCGGTCCTCGTTGTTACGACACCCCCGCTGCTGCCGATGATGCGAAGAAATGTCTCCTCAAAGGCAGCATACGCCTGGTTTACCACCATCGGCACGGACTGTATTACGTCCAGTACAGAATTCTGTCTCAGTATTTCATCATCTTTATATACCTGAACGTCCAGCGGCCCAAGCTCTCCGCGAACACTCATCACGATTTCGTCAGCGCCGAGAGCGATTAATGTGCCAGCGCTCTTGCAATACCCAAAGACGAACAGGTAAAATACCTTGTACTGGCGCTTAAAGAAGCGGGCTAAGATATATGCCGCGTCAGGATCGCCTCCAGATGTGGTAAGAATCAGGACCGCGTTGGTGCGCTGCTGCGCAGATGCGTATGCTTCAACAACGCGATCCACCAACGCGCGGTCAATTGGGCTGCTCACGAAATAGACGTCGGCGTCGTAGGCATCGGCCACAATGTTGACCGGGGTTGTGTCGATGGCCGTGGCCTTTCCCTCGTCGGCACCAGAGCTCCCGTCGCCGTCAGGTGCCGGACGTACGTCTAGCAGCTCGGTTGCGATGTGGATCATGACGGTGGTTTGAAGGAAGAACAGCCCTGGGTCAATATAACGGACTTCGGCCCGTTACGCCAGCGCGGTACTGGCAAGTTGTTGTGATATCAACAGGTTCCTCCAATGCCTTAAAGGCCACCCTCTCCTCGTCCGGGTTCGTCTCGGACCCAGCATTACGGAACACTCGACGCGCACCACGGCCGGACATCGATTGCACGCTTCTCGAGTGTGGCCGCCGGCTCCGCGGCGAGAATGCCGAGCGCTCCGCCCCGGGCGATCACCTCGCCGTCGAGCGTCGCCTCCCATCCGGGGTCACCCGGGCGGTTGATTGCGACCCGGCCGAGGAGGCGGCAGTGCAGCTCGTGGCCCAGTTCCGCGAGACGGTCGCGGATGTGCATCAGGCTGATCATGCTCAATTCAGAACCCACGCTGTCGAGAAGTAGTAGCCATCTCGCATCTCGACACGCTTGAAGCCGAG
>QGVC01000687.1 GCA_003242645.1 Pseudomonadota bacterium | reverse complement strand
AGCGTAGTGCGCGTGTAACATTGGAAGGCTCACCCCGCGAAGCTCCATCATGCGGCGACTCATGTCGACCGCGAAGACGACCCTGCAACCGGGGCTCTTCCTCGTGAACGGGGGATGAGGGAAATTGGGTTAGACTTGTCATAGGAAGGACAAGTCTGATGAAGAAGAAGGCTGATCAGGGAATCGACGGCATATTAGGGCTGTCGGATGTTGAGATTGTCCGTGTCGAGCGGCGACGCGACATTCGTGTGTGGGCGCGGCCAACGAAGCGGCCTGTTTGCCTTTATTGCGGCCACGGGGGGCTGCGGATCAAGGCGACTTATGAGCGCGAGCTCAAGCACACGCGTCAAGGCAACCAGATCCTGATCGTGCACCTTGCGGTGCCCAAATATCATTGTGCCGGTTGCGGCCGCTATTTCCGTCATCGCTTTTCGGGCATCCGTCCGCGCTATCGCGCGACGGAGACGTACCGTCTTGAGGTCTTCGACGGTCACCACGGAGGCATCAGCCAAAGCCAGTTGACGAGCACCCATGCGATCGGCAGTGCAACCATCGAGCGCTGGTATCATCATTTCATCGAACAGCGCGTCTCGGAGCTGTCCGGTCGGCCCTGCCCGCAGGTCCTGGGGATCGACGAGCATTTTTTCTCGCGCAAGAGAGGCTATGCGACGACATTTGTCGATCTGAAGAATCACAAGGTCTACGATGTCGTCCCGGGACGCTCGGAAGACAGTTTACGAAGCTATTTGCGAAGGTTGCCAGGGCGCGACAAGGTCAAGGTCATCGTGATGGACCTGTCGGAAACCTATCGCGCAATCGCCCGCAAATATTTTCCGAACGCGAAGATCGTCGCCGATCGCTTCCATGTCATTCGGCTGCTCAACCAGCATTTCCTCGAAGGATGGAAGCGCTTCGATCCCGAGGGCCGAAAGAATCGCGGGCTGCTCAGTTTGATGCGGCGCCATCGATGGAAGCTAAGCGAAGAACAGCGCAAAAGGCTGGCCGTCTACCTGAAAGCCAATCCGGTGCTCGAAGCCCTCTACACTGCCAAGCAGGACATGGCCCTCCTGCTGACGCAAAAATCCCTCAATGCCAAAAAGGCCAGCCAGCTTATCCCCGACCTGCTCAGGCTGATCGATCAGTTCGCCGCCAGCCCCCTCAAGTCCCTCGCCGATACCCTGACCAGCTGGCTCGAGCCCGTCGCCCGCATGTGGCGCTTTTCCAGGAACAATGGAATCACCGAGGGCTTTCACACAAAGATGGAGATGATCTCGCGCCGCGCGTTCGGCTTCCGCAACTTTCACAACTACCGCTTGCGCGTGCTCGCTCTTTGCGGTTGGAATGGCGTCATCAATCGGGTCTGATCCACCCTCATCCCCCGTTCACGGGGAAGAGCCCATGAAAAGAAGGGGTGGTGGGCCCGGCAGGACTCGAACCCGCAACCTAGCCGTTATGAGCGGCCAGCTCTAACCAATTGAGCTACAGGCCCCACCGAGCGCCGGCGTTAGGCGGGCGCGGACGCGGAGGCAAGCGCCCGATCGCGTATCGCATCGGCCGCCGCGATCAGGGCGCCGCCGCCGATCGGGCCCACCCCAAACCGGGCCAGCAAATCAAGCACCTTACCCCCTGCCCCTATAACAAACTTACCCTGCCAGAGAA
>QGVC01000228.1 GCA_003242645.1 Pseudomonadota bacterium | reverse complement strand
GATCATCAGCGTCTGCCCCTGCGTAACCCTCGAGCCGACCTCGACGAAGGGCGGCGCACCAGGCTCTGGCGCCCTATAAGCGGTGCCGACCATCGGTGATTTCACGCAGCCAGGGTGATTGGCGAAGTCAATGGCGGCTTCGGCGGGCGCCGCCGGCTGAGCGGGCTCGGACGGGCTCGCAGACGGGGCCGGTGCCGGTTGCGGCGGCGCGGCCGCTGACACTGTCAGATTGCGGGCAACGCGGATCTTAAGACCGGCCTTCTCGATTTCGATCTCGCTCAATCCCGTCTCGACGAGCAGCGCCGCAAGCTCGCGGATCAGCTGCTGCTCGGAGTTGCCCCGTTCTTTTTGGTCTTTTGCCATTTCCTTCGATTCCACCGCCTTCAAATCGCCGCTCCCGCGCCAGCTCTGAATTACGCTTGGTTTGACGTCCGGCTCAGAATGTCCGCCATGGCATCGAGCGCCAGCTCGTAACCCTTTGAGCCAAAGCCGCAGATCACGCCGCGCGCAGCCAAGGAAATATAGGAGTGGTGGCGGAAACTCTCGCGCCGGAAGATATTCGACAGGTGCACCTCGATAACCGGTAACTCGGCTGCGTTGAGCGCGTCGAGCAGGGCGATCGAAGTATGGGTATACGCCCCCGCATTCAAGATGATCCCGCTCGCCTTCTCCCGCGCTTCCTGAACCCAGGTTACGAGCTCACCCTCGAAGTTCGACTGCCGGAAATCGACCGTAAGCCCGAGCTGTGCTGCCCGCGACTCAACGCGGCGTTGCACGTCGGCCAGCGTTTCCGCGCCATAGATGGCCGGCTCGCGCAAGCCGAGCATGTTCAAGTTGGGTCCATTGAGGACGTAGACGGGCTTCGCCATTGTGATGTCAATCGAAATTGCTCGCGCCACCGCTCGCGCCGGTAAACCGGCAGGTCGCGGTCCGTTTATCAGCTTTCACGTATCGGCGGAAGCACGCCGCGAGCCGCGCTGGCTTGCGAGGACGGCAGTTCAACAGACTTGGCAGCCTGCCTTCCGCGCCTCGTTCACGAGCTGGCTCAATTCTTCATGTCGGAGCAGGCCGACGTTCACCGTGGCGTCGACGATGAAGACCGGCGTGCCTGTGATGCCGAGCTCCTGGGCAATGTCTGACGTTTGCTTGATAGCGGCGTCGATTTCGGGGCTCTCCATGTCCTTCTTCAATCGGTCGACGTCCAGCCCGACACGCTCGGCAATCTTGAAGAGGTTGTCCTCATTGACCTGACGCGCCTGCATCAGCGCCATATGGAACTCCAGATACTTTCCTTGCCGTAGCGATGCCATTGCAGCTTTGGCGGCGGATACTGAGCCTTCGCCAAGGATGGGGAACTCCTTGAAGACCACTTTGATGTTGGAGTCGGACTTCACCAGCTCCATCAGTTCAGGAAGAGCTCGCTTACAATAAGGGCAGTTGTAATCGAAGAACTCGACGACTGTGATGTCGCCGTTCGGATTGCCGAGAACGAAGTCGGCTGACGACGAAAAAATCTTATCCCTGTTCTCCAGGAGAACGCGCTTTTGCTCGGCCGCCTGCTGCGCGGCCTGCCGCTTCTCAAGCTCGCGGCTGACCTCAACGAGAATTTCAGGGTTGCGGAGCAGGTAATCCTTGATGATTTGCTCAATCGCCTGCTTCTGCTCGGCCGAGAACGATCCCGAGGTGTTTGGCGTTGCCGGCGGTTGCTGCGACCCGCCTGCTTGAGCGAGCTGCAGATTGGAGGCAGTCGACAACGCGGGAGCGCCGGCCAGGACCGTCAGACCTCCCGCAATCAGAACTGCCGCGGCAATAGATCCGCCCTTCTTTGTCGTGAGGGCATTCATCAAACGGGTCACGAGTTTTGCAGGCATGAGAGGCGGGTTCCTTGTGTCTGTTCTCCAGCGCTCCAAGCTCGCCCAGCTTTGGCTTCGCCCTAGAGATCACTGGATTTGTAGTTGATGATATCGTCCATCTTCAGCCAGGTCGGCGAGCCCTGGCGCAGAGCGCGTTGAGCACGAGTAGCGAAGTTTTGAGCCTGCTTCACGTCCCCTTCAAGGAAATACGCCTGCGCAATCGCCGCATCTGCCTCTGCCTGGCGGCCAAGCCGATAGTAGGCGTCGGCGAGTGAGCGGTAGGCTCGCGGGTTCTCGTCCTCGACGATCGCCTTCCGTAGCAGATCTGCTGCCTCGTTAACGACCTTTGGATCGTTGGTGGCCAGGAGAGCGGATGCAAGCTGGACCCGAATGAGGCTCGCTCCTTTGGAGAGCCGAAGCGCCTCACGCAACGGAGCGATAGCTTCGCGGCTCTTTCCGGAGCGAGTGAGGAAATCGGCCTTCAACTCATAGAAGTAAGGATTGTCAGGCCGTTCCCGAATGAGGGCATCGACCTGCTGAAGTGCCGCCGGCAGAGCATTCTGACCACCCTGCATGAATGTGGCTATGGCGCGCGCGTACCGCGCGGGTAGCGATGTGTCGGACCGTGGATAGCGGTTGAACACAACCTGCGGCCGCTCCAAGTAGCCCGCCAGCTTGGCTCGCATCATGTCATGCCGGAGCTGAAGCTCCGGCGGGTCCTTCGCGTGGTAGTAAGGACTGCTTTCGACGAGCTCTCGCAAACGAGCCAACCTGTCGCTTGCGACGGGGTGGCTTCGCACGAACGGATCCTTGTACTTGTCAGAGACGTACTCCTGCTGTGCGAAACGCTCGAATGTCTCAAGCATGCCGCGGCCCGACTGGCGCGTTGCGTTGAGGTACCGCAGGCCTGCTTGGTCGGCAGCAGCCTCTTGCGAACGCCGCTCGGCGAGCAGCGAGCGCATGATGAGCTCGTCGCCAGCGAAGACCGCCTCACCGGCCCCGGTTGCGATCGCAACGCCTAGGCCCAGCATGCGGATCAGCAAGGCGCGTGTCTGATCCCGCGCGATTCTGGAGCGCAGCGCCGCCAGGTGCCCGCCCGCGATGTGGCCAGCCTCGTGGGCAATCACTCCGATGATCTGATTGGGCGTCTCGGCCTGCATGAGGGCGCCGGTGTGGATGAACACATTCCGGCCATCCAGCACGAACGCGTTGAAGATATCGCTACGGACGATACGGACTGCCACGCGGCCCTCGCCGAGCCCCGCTGCTTTGAAGATCGGTCGGGCGTAATCGTTAAGCAGGTTTTCGATTTCGGTGTCGCGGATGAGCGGTAAGCCCTGCGCGGCTACCGGGGTGGTCGCGCCGAAGATAGTCAGAGTTGCAGCCAGCACTGCCATGACCAAACCGGCCCCCGCGCGAGCGGCCCGGCCAATCGTTCGGTTCTGCAGCTTGTCCATGAAACTCTCGCTCGATCTCACGGATAGGGATGGCGACTGATTTTCACTCCAGGTTGGCGTACTGGAGAGGCTAACAGTTGAGCCCCGCGAATCAATCCCAAGCTGGCGCAGTCCCCGGCTCGCTACTATAAGCCTGTCGCTCAAAGCCTGTTAGAGCGGCTACGAAGCGAGCCGGACTGAATTGCGTTTTCAGCGTGGCAATGCGGCGGCAGCATGGCGCGTCTACCGTCGCCGCAGGGCTGCCGAGTACGGAGAAGGTGATGACAAGAGAATTTGATCGGACTCGCCCGGGCACCATGCCGAGGCCACCCTCCGCGCGCAGCTCAATCGCGTCCTTCATCGTCATGGATGTGATGCGAGCGGCCGCCGCCCGAGAGGCCGAGGGCAAGCGCGTCATCCATATGGAGGTCGGTCAGCCTGGAACTCCGGCACCGCTCGCCGCACGCGAGGCCGTAGAGCGCGCTATGCGGTCGGAGACGCTCGGTTACACTCTCGCACTTGGGCTGCCGAGCCTGCGCGAGCGAATCGCTCAGCACTACAAGGACTGGTACGGCCTCGATCTTGCTCCCGAACGGGTCGTGGTGACGAACGGGTCCTCAGCGGCATTCGTTCTGGCTTTCTTGGCGCTGTTCGACGCGGGTGACCGGGTTGCTCTGCCGTCACCAGGCTATCCTTGCTACAGACACATTCTGACGGCCCTTGGTCAGCAGCCCGTGATCATCGAGGCGGACGACAGCTCGCGTTGGATGCCGACCGCTGCCCAGATCGAGGAGGCGAGCGTCCGCGACGGTATTGCTGGTGTGCTGATCGCGAGCCCCGCCAACCCGACTGGCACGATGCTCGAGCCGCAGCGGCTGCGAGAAATTCTTGAGGTGTGCCGGAAACGGGGGATCTGGTTCATCTCCGATGAGATCTATCACGGTCTGACGTACGGCATGCCTGCCGAAACGGCGCTTCAACATTCGGACGGCGTCGTGGTTATCAACAGCTTCTCGAAATACTTCTCTATGACCGGCTGGCGGGTTGGCTGGATGGTCGTTCCCGAGCAGTTGGTGCGGACTGTCGAGAAGCTCGCCCAGAACCTCTACATTGCACCACCGACGGTGTCTCAGGTGGCTGCGCTGGGAGCCTTCGATGGACTGGAGGAGCTCGAAGCCAACAAGCGGGTGTATGCCGCCAATCGCGAGCTTCTGCTTGCCGAGCTGCCGAAAGCCGGCTTGGACCGTATCGTTCCTGCCGACGGTGCCTTCTATCTTTACGTCGACGTCAGCCGGTTTACGGACGACAGCCTCGCCTTTGCAAAGCTAATGCTCGACGAGACCGGAATTGCTGCGACGCCTGGCGTCGACTTCGACGAGGCCCGAGGGCATCGCTTCATCCGCTTCTCTTACGCCGGCACCACCGCCGACATGGCCGAGGCCGCCGAACGGCTGAAAAAATGGAGCCGGCTTAAATAGCAGAGCGGTTTTTAGACTGCGTGCTGGTCCAGCGGCGATCCGAAATGACAATGGCAGCTGGTTCCCTTTGAATTTCCGCAGTCATCGGAAGCTCATTTCAGGGTTTATGATAATGTCTCGTTACACAGGTTTTCTGCCGCTGAGCCTGTCACTTGCTGACGCTGGCTATGCTCAGCGTTGAAGAGAAATGATTGCCTATGACAAAAAGCCGCCGAAGATGCCCGGAGGCACGTGTTCTAGTATTTCAAGTCGAGATTGGCACCAGCCGGGGGCTAAGGCAGCATGGCGTTGGGCTGTTGGAGTTGACGCGTGCTTGGCTTAGGCAGCTGAATCGAAGCTTCACTTTTTCGTCCGTTGCCAGTGCGATTCGCCGCCCGCGGGAGTTGCGCTTCGACCTCGCGGAACCAGCCCGCCAGAAAATCGAGTAAAGCTCTCAATTTCGGAAGCACGTGCTTGGAGCTGGGATAGACAGCCCAGACTGCCGAATTGCTGGCGATCTCGTAATCCTCGAGCACTCGCACGAGACGTCCGGCTGCCAAATCTTCTCGGACGCGAAGCTCCGATGTCTGCAGCAAGCCGTGGCCATCAAGGGCAGCATGGAGAAGAATTTCGCCGTTGTTCGACCTCAGCCTACCGTTCACCTTGACCGAGAAGTCCTCGTCGCCCCGGCTAAACGACCACTGCCAATTGTTTTTCAGTACGAGACAGTTGTGGTGAGCGAGGTCTGCAGGGGTCTGAGGCACACCGTGGGCTTCGAGGTAAGCGGGTGACGCCACCACGACCTGTCTATCGGCACAAAGTCGCTTAGCAATCAAAAGTGAATCCGTCAGTGCGCCCGTGCGAATTGCAACGTCATAGCCGTCTTCTTGCAAATTGACGTTGCGGTCTGTCAAATCGATTTGAACTTCGATCTCTGGATAAGCTCGCATAAATGCGGAAATTGCCGGCGCTACGATGAAGCGGCCGAAGGTGGCAGGGGCGGAGACCTTCAGCTTGCCTTTAGGCCGAGTCGCATGTTCCCCAACCGCGGCGCGCGCACTCTCAAGCTCATCAAGTATACGTTCGACATAGGAC
>QGVC01000227.1 GCA_003242645.1 Pseudomonadota bacterium | reverse complement strand
TTCACAACGCTTCTGATTGGTGTCCACTTGGGACCTCCCGTTGGCCGGGAGGCGTCGCGTGGATGCCGACAGAGGCAGCGACCACTGGCAATGGAGGCGTTGCAGGATTGCCGCTTCTGCGGCACCCACAACGCCTCCACTTCGTGGCCGGTTAGTTGTCAGGTGAATTCGTTACAGTTACACGTGTTGGGGAGCCCAGCCCCGTCGTCTCAGGCGCATACCTCCTCCACGGTCATGCGGAACGGCAGACCGCGCTGAATCTCGATACAGGGGATCACGCCGTCGCCCAGCGCCTCCAGCTGGGCGAACAGCTCGCGGACCTGGGCCTTGAGCGCGAAGTCAGCCTTGGCGACTTCAGGTCGCGGCCCGTTCTCAGCGCCGAATTTGATCTCGCGGATGATGCGCGGCGGCGGGTCCATCACCGGCTCACCACGGCGCACCGGCAGCCCCTCAATGCGGCCGTAGTTGATCCGCTGCATCTCGGTGAGGAGCTTCTGCTGGGAGGGGGACAAAGACGACTTCCGATCAGCCATAACTCGTTCTCCTTTCCGGAGATACCGGGTATCTGGCGCTCGGCGTGGTCTCTACTTGAGGCCATGAAAAACGCCGAATGCGCCTTCATGGCTGAAGGGGCTACATCCGGCGTTGCGGCGTGCTACATCGCGTGTAGCACGGATCAAAACGACCAGGGGATGGATTCGGTAGGCTGGTAGACGACGGAAAAGCCCGTCGAAATCGCTGACTTCAGGTGGTCGAAGGCCGACGGTTCGTACTTCTTGATCGTGGCCAACGCACGGTTGATCGCGTTGCAGACGCTGTTCCGAATGTTGTTCAGATCTGAATCGCTCCGCTTGGCCGTTCCACGGAAACCAGACTTTCGGATGTGCTCAAGCAACTGCGCTCGTTCGGTGCCAAGCTTCTCGGCCCGCCCGATGTCGTTCATCTCTTGTGCTTCTTCAAGCTCCTCGTCGAGTTCCTGCAGACGAATCGCATATGCTTTCTTCGCCGTGGCGTCAAAGTCCTTTCCACCATCGCCAAGCGGGAGGATGGCCTTCTCTCCGTGTACTGCCACAAGCAGTTGACATACGGAGAACGTGCGATTCGGGAACTGCAATAGTTCTCGCAGATATGCATAGCCAATGGCGGGCTTGAGCCATTGGGGCTCGTGACCGGCGAACCGTAGTTGCCATCCCTCACCTCGTTGGCGGAAAAAGTAATCCGGGTCAGATACCTCAGTCGGGACAGACATAGTCCCGGTTCCGCCGGAAGCCCATTCCGGAGGCACGCTGGGGTCATGAACCAGCCGGAGAAGGCAGCTTTCTGGCAGGGAGCGAGCCCGGACCTGAGAAGCATGCGCCTGAAGACCGCTATCAACGACCTTCAGAACTTCATCTGCGTGGCGACGATAGAGATCATAGATGCGGCGGGCGTTCTCATCGGCAGAGCCACCAAGTTGCCGAACGATCCGGCCAACCTCGCCAAACCGCATGAAAAACTCCATCTCACTCATCGCGGCGACCTGCTGAGCCGTCTCCACATAGGACGCAAGCATCGTTCTCGATTCGCCTTCGTCACGGGCCTGCACCAGCAGGTCCACGCCGTAGCTGTCCGCCCGCTCAAACTGTCCCGCCCCAGCAGCCAGCACGGCAAACCTGCGGTCGATGCACTGCGAGCACTTTCCGCAGTGCGGCTGGGCGTTGCTCATCTCCCACGTGTGGGTGCAGCTCGTCGACCATTCGATCATTCCACCGCAGCCAGCATCCATGATCAGCTTGACGATCTCGCCTTTGGTCTTCCACAGGAATTTATTCACGACCGCAAGCGGTCGCCCTGCCAGCAAAGAGAACAAGTGCTGGAATCCGGCGAGCGTCTTGGGATGAGTGGTGCGCGTCGCTTTCGCACCGACCACTTGGCGGGAGACAGGCAGGTTGAGACTCACAGTGCCGTTCTCGTAGAAGCGCACCTCGTCCAGCCCGCACATTTGAGCAATAGTCGCTCCTAGTACGGCATAGAGAAATGATCGGCTACGCTGGGTGTACTCGTGGTTGAGACTTTCGTCTTTATTGATGCCTACGGTAACGTGCAGAGGCTTTGGCCCTTTGGCGCGGTCGTCCAGCATCTGTCGCAGCATTCGCAGGCGGTTGATGAATTTGGCGCAGGACTGATGCGTGACCAGAGCTGTCGCTCTTCCTTCAACCACGATCTCTTGAACCGCACCACCCAGAGAATCCAAGCCCCCAGAGAACAGCACGATGCGCTCAGGCTTGAAACCCCAGTCGCTATCGCCAAAGTTGATAAACCGATCGAAGGTCGGAGGAGAGTTGTACCGGCGGAACTTCAGTGTGTAACAGTCCTCTGAAAGAAAGCTCAGTACCGTTTGCAATGCCGTGGCCACTTCCGATTGTTGCCACAGATCAACGCATCGCACTGGAATCTCGAAGTGGAGCTGGCGTCGCCACTCCTCACCCATGTTGTCGACGCCTGCACCGCCTCGAGTTGTGGCCTGGTCGGCCACATAGACGAACGTCGCAATCTCGACCAGGTCGAGGAACTGCGGAGGCACATCCCTGTATAGCGAGCGGCTGATGTCGTCGATATGCAGATTGACGTTGCGGTTCGGTTCAAGGTTGCGCAGACGCAGAACGTCCGCGGCGTCCACTTGGTCGCCTGCCGCCTCGCCGCACATCACGTACCGTGTCTTGCTGGTCATTTCGCTCCGGCCTTCAGTTCCGCAACCATTTTCTGCATTGCCACGTGGGAAAAGCCCTTGGCGTCATCACGGCTGATTCCCTTCTTTTCCCAGTTTGTCTTGGAAAACCACTCTCCCGCGAAGGCCTCGACGATTTTCGACGCCTCTCGGCAGTGCGTCGCCAGGGCCTTGTCGAATTCAGCCTTCGCGGCAAGCGTGGCGAATCTCATCCCGTTGCCGACGTGATTGGCAGTGGTGCGGCTGACGTAATACTGAAGCACCTTGTCCGTCAGCCGACCGTAGAACTGGCGCGCGAAATCACCGAACTGCTTCACTGTCGCCATGCTCGCCATCGTGCGCTTCACATCGTCGGCAGATACACCGAATAAGCCGCCCGTCCGTTTTGTGACCGCCTCGACGATGCACTCGCATGCCGCCGCCTGAGCCATCTCCCCCAAATCTGTGCGCCCGTTGTTGTTGGGAAGACGTGAGTCGATAGCCTCAGACACCGCGCCCACAATGTCCATCAAGCCTGGGTTGTCGGGAACCGGAAGCCCCCTGTGCCTCAACGCTGCCGAGAAATCAGGCTCTCGGGCCGCTACCGGGAGTTGCGTCAGTATCCAGAATGCCTCGACCAGTGCGGCGTGTTCTGAGGCCAGGTTGAGCCCCCGTTCGGCGGCTCGAATGACGGCATTTGCGACTTGGCACGCACCAGCACCGCCGGCAATGAGGCTTACGACCTCTTGCCATTTTCGCGTGCGCGGGAGGTCTCCAAGACGTGTGTGCCCCACGAGTTCACTCCATCTCGAATCCTTGACTGTCAAATTTCAGGGTGCGGCAGTTCTCCGTGACGGTTCGCACCACGTGGTCCGGCGCGCCCGTTGGAATCTCCGCCTCGATCTCGAGTGTGATCTTCACGTTCGCGCCGAGGATTCCAGCGAGGTGCGCTACGACCTCGTCGGCGATCCGGCCTGCGTCCCGGCCGACGCGTGTCGTGTCCAGGGTCGCAGTTCCGTGGAATCGCTTCGGGCCAGTCTGAGCGGGCTTAGGCTGAGTACCGCCTTCACCAACAGGCGTCTCCCCAGTCGTCGCCGTGGGCGTCGTGTAGCCGCCTCCGGTCCCTCCATGTGTGGGGGTTGTCCCACTTCCCCCGTTGGTCGGCGTCTCTGCCGCAAGTTGACGCTGAGCGGCCTCCGGTTTGACGAGCAGACCAAGTGGGCTGTCGCCGTCAACCCAGACTTGCCGAGCCGTCTGTAGGCCACGATACCGGCCCGCCGATTCATCAAAGCTCTCTGCGTAGGCGAAGGAATCCTGGGACCACGTCAGTAGCCCCAGTCCGCTGCGCACGGCTTCTACAAGCACGCCGCTGTCACGCAGCCGAGGCAGGTACAAATAGCGGGCGAAGTCCTCGCTAAGCTGTCGAATCGACACATGGTCGCCACGCCAAAGCGGAACCTGATCCAGTTCCAGTCGCAACCGGCTGGCGGCCAGCCCGGATATCAACAGTTCGTCGTTGCGGAGCTTTTTGCTGGCCCGAACCGCTAGTGCATCCTGACCCGTGAGACGGAACGCTTGCCATTCGACATCAGACTGAGGGCTGGTCTGCGTGGGGACGATCAGCCACTGATATGTTTCCGGCAGGCGAGCAGCGACGGCGCTGCCGGAGCTTTCTTTCTGCGACACTGCCTGCTTAGCCTGGTGCGGGTCCAGGTTCAGGGTTTCCGCCTCGTCCACGATAGACGACCACGCCAAGTACCTGCGCACCGCCTCGTCCAAGTCTTGAAGCTTGTTCTTGTCCGCCGCGAGGAACACGAGCGTGTTGCGATAGATGCGCGGAGCCGTCCCTCGGTTCTGAAGGAATTCCTGGGCGGCCACAATGGCAGGGCTGCTTGTATCCTTGGTGTGAGGATACTCGATCCCAAGGACCACCAAGCGACCATCTTTGTCATCCGGTACGTCGGCGGATGTCCGTGGCAGCGGGTGGATGCGACTGAAATCACCCTTCTTCTGGAGATCGTTTCGCAACCATCGGCCAATCTCGCCCGCAACGGCGTCAGGATCGCCTTTAAGCTGTTCGGCCCGGTCCTCGGCCAGTTTTGTCACGGTTGGCTGTGTTGAGTACCAGTACCGAGCCGAGTCCTGATAGAGGAATGTCGCCGACGCGCTCAAGCGGCGAAGCGCATCGCCGAATATTGCGGGCGATTCGCCCGGCATAACGCAGCCGAGCTTGATCCGCCGGTCGTCAATGCCCTTGTTGGCTGCCTTGGCAGTAGGGGCAGAGCCAAGATAGATCGTCCTCGCCACGCGCCGACAGGCAGAGTACTTGCCGAGGTTCGGGGTGTCACCATCGATACGCAGGGGCAGCGAGTTTGGACCGTCTACGTCCTTCTCGATTACCGGCACCCAGTTGTCCGACAGGTAGCGCGTCAGCTCGAATTGCACGCGCGGATCATCAATCGGGATGCTCGACGGCAGAATCAGCGGACTGCGGTCGCCTTTCTCCCACAGGCAGTGGATGACGGCCGCCATCAGGCGCAACACGCCGCGCGTGCGCTGAAACTTCACCAGCGTCGACCAGTCCTGATACAGCCGATCGAAGACCTCCGGATGGATAGGATAGGCCGCCTTGATGCGTTTCTCGTAGTCGCTGTCCCGGCACTCTTGCGGAAACTCCTGTTGCTGGGTGCGGTACAGATCAAAGAACGCCCTGGCCGTGGTGTCGCGGGCGACGAACTGCGCCTGGTCGACCATTGTCTCGAACAACCGACGGCGGACAATCTCGAAGCTCTCCTCCGGGCTGGCCGGACGCCACGACGACTCCACGCGGCCTACCGCGTTTCGCAGCCGATCCAGCGCGGCCCGGCCACGCTCGCCGCCCACCTCGATGTCGTCCGCCTGCGTGTGCGGCGACCCGGCCGTGTCCGACGCCGGCAAGCTGATCACCAGCAAGCAGTTCTTCGCCAGCTTCGCCGATTCCGTCAGCGCCTGTGCGAAGGTGAAATGCGTCTCGAAGCTGCCGCCGGGCAAATCGCCCTGGTCATGCAACTGTCGTGCGTATGCGACCCACTCGTCAATCAGGATCAGGCATGGACCTACCCATTGAAAAAGGGCCCGCACGCGTCCCCGGGAACGGGCGCCTTTCTGTTATCGGCAGCCCAG
>QGVC01000226.1 GCA_003242645.1 Pseudomonadota bacterium | reverse complement strand
TTAAAAGGCAAGGCTAGGGGTGGGTTTGGGTCGCATGCCGGCGCCCATCCCGACGGCCATTTCGCCCGAACAGGCGGAAATCATGATCCTTCCGCCAGGCGATCCCGATCAGGAGCTCGCCGCGGTCGGGAGCCCAGATTCCGTGGCCGCGCAGGCGAGCGAAGGCCTTGAGACGGCACAGGTTGCCAAACCTGCCGAGGTGCCCGTTGTCGAGGAGGTGAAGCCCGCACTGGAGCCGATCCGCGAGGTGGTTCCTGAAGCCGTGCCGCAGCGGACTGCAATGCTGGAAGTGGAGCCGCCGCTGAAGGAGGTGGAGAGTGCCGTTGCCATTCCGCTTCAGGCGGAGCCGGTCGAAAAAACTGAAGAGCTCGAGCCCGTAAAGGAAACGCCGGTCAAGCGCGAAACCGTCAAGACCAAAGAAGCCGAAAAGAAAAAGGAAGAGAAGGAACGAAAAAAGGAGCAGCCGAAACCGAAATCTGCTTCGAGCCCGGCTAGCCGCGGTCAGGCTGGCTTGGGCGGCGGCCAGTCAAGTGCTTCCGCGCAAAGCATCGCGGCCTACGCCGCCACCGTTCGCTCCGTTCTTGTTTCGCGCGCGCAGCGGATCAGGAATCTCCGCTCCTCGGGCCAGGTCGGTTTGACATTCACAATTTCAGCAAACGGCCACCTGGCCTCGCTGTCACTAAGATCGTCCGGCAGTGCGGAAATTGACCGGGCCGTTCGCTCTGCTCTGGCGGGCGTCACGTTTCCGCCACCCCCAAACGGACACTTCAGAGGAAGCATCACGATTACGGTTAGATGACCGTGTCGCTCTGCGCTGCGTGGCCCTTTTCGCGATTGAACGAACTGGCTTGCACCAATTCAATCGACGATTATTCGGCGGCCTGAGGTTTGGCCATCATGACCGCCATCTTGCTCCGATCACGTGCAAGCAGTGTGTAAGCGGTCGGGACGACAAAGAGCGTCAGCAGCGTACCGAGCAGCAGACCACCGACGATCACGAGCCCGATCTGATTTCTGCTCTCCGCACCCGCACCGACCGCGATTGCCAGGGGCAGCGCGCCGAGGACCATCGCAGCGGTCGTCATGAGAATTGGACGCAGACGCAAGGCGGCGGCTTCAATAACAGCCTCGAGCCGTGAATGCCCCTGCTCCTGTAACTGATTGGCGAACTCGACGATGAGAATGCCGTGCTTGGTAATCAGACCGACGAGCGTGACCAAGCCAATTTGGCTGTAGATGTTCATCGTCCCGCCGCCGAGCTTGAGCGCCAGCAATGCTCCAGTCATCGAGAGCGGCACTGTGAGCATGATGATCAGCGGATCGATGAAGCTCTCGAATTGCGCAGATAGCACCAGGTAGATGAACAGCAGGGCGAGCACAAAGGTAAGATAGATATCGCCCGTGGCCTGCTTGTACTCGCGCGACGAGCCGACGTAGTCGATTTGCACCCCTGGCGGCAGCACTTTGCGCGCAGCCTCCTCCAATGCCGCGAGCGCTTCACCTTGCGAGTATCCGGCAGCGACATTTGCAGTGATATCTGCGGCGCTGATCTGGCCCATCCGCGTCAGCTCGCGCGGCGCGACGGACTCGCGCACCTCGACCAAATTGGAGAGCTGGATCATCTGGCCGCCGCTGCCCCGGACGTAAATGCGCGAGAGGTGATCGGGGTTCGTGCGATCGACGTCGGCCACCTGCACGATCACGTCGTATTGCTTGCCGTTCTGCTTGAACCGGGTCACCTGCCGGCCGCCCAGCATCGTTTCCAGCGTTCGCCCGATCGTGTCGACGGAGACACCGACGTCGGCGGCTTTGTCCCGATTCACTGAGACCTTGATCTCTGGGACGTTCAGCTTGAGCCTTGTTTCGAGGTTTGCGAGCGAGGGATGCTTCTCAGCCTCGGCGAGAACGGCCTCCACCATCCGGTTGAGCTCCTCCGGCGGTACGGAGGCTTGGATAGCGATCCAAACAGGTTTGGAACTCGCATTCTGCCCAAGCGACGGCGGGTTCGTTGCAAACGCGCGGACGCCTGGGAGGGCAGACATGGCAGGACCGAGGGATTCCACGATCTCCTGCTGGCTACGTTCACGCTCACCCCAGGGCGCCAACCGGGTGAAAGCGATCCCTTGCGAAGGTGTTGGTCGTCCGGAAACGACGAAGTACGCCTCCGCTTCTGGCACTTTCTCGAATACGGCTTCCAACTGGCGGGCGTATCGATCCATGAAACCAATAGTCGACCCTTCGGGCCCCATGAAAAAGCTGATGATGGTCCCGCGGTCCTCGACCGGAGAAAGCTCTGGCTTGATCGTGGTGAAGATGAAATAGCTGCTTGCCGCCACGAACAGCCCAACGATCACCACGATGAAGCGGACCTGAAGCACACGTCTTAGAGCTGAACGGTAGCTATGCGTCAGCTGCTGCAGGCCCCTTTCGATGAGGTTGTAGAAGAAGCCGTGTTGGGCGTGGTGCTGGAGCAGCTTCGAGCACATCATCGGGCTGAGCGTCAATGCTACGAAGCCCGAGATAAGAACTGAGCCCGCGAGCGCCCAGGCAAACTCTGTGAACAGCCGGCCGGTGGTGCCGGACATGAAGCCGATCGGAGCGTAAACCGCTGCCAGCGTGATGGTCATCGCCACGACGGCAAAGGCGATCTCCTTGCTACCTTTGAGAGCCGCCACAATGGGCGACATGCCCTCTTCGATGTGCCGGTAAATGTTCTCCAGCACGACGATGGCGTCATCCACGACCAGGCCAATCGCCAACACCATCGCGAGCAGCGTCAGCGTGTTCACTGAGAACCCCAGCGCGTACATGATCGCGCAGCTGCCGATCAGTGAAACCGGGATGGTGACGATTGGGATGAGAGTTGCGCGAACGCTGCGAAGAAACAGGAACACGACGATGACGACCAGCAGCACCGCCTCGCCGATCGTTTGGAAGACCGCATCGATGGATGCCTGGATGAAAACTGAGGAATCGTAAGCGACATCAACTTGCATACCCTCGGGCAGGCTCTCGCGTATCCGCGGCAGCTCTTTTCGCACCTCCCTGGAAATATCGAGCGGATTGGCGACAGCCTGTTTGACGATGCCAAGCGAAACGGCGCTCTTGCCGTTGAAGCGTACGGCAACGCGCTCATCCACGGGGCCGAGCTCGACGCGCGCAACATCCCGAAGGCGTACGGGATAGCCGGACTCTTCTTTGATAATGATCGCACCGAACTGCTCGGGCAGCCGCAGATCGGTTTCCGAAAGAACCGTGAACTCGACGTCCTGGCTCTCGATCCGGCCTGCCGGCAATTCGACATTCTGGCTCCGCAACGCGTTCTCTACATCCTGAGGTGTGAGGTTGTAAGCTGCGAGCCGTGCCGCATCGAGCCAGATGCGCATGGCGTATCTGCGCTCGCCAAAGATGCGGGCCTCCGCAACACCAGAGATGGATTGCAGCCGATCCTTGACGATGCGGTCCGCATAATCGGTCACCTCGAGGTGCGAATGGCGGTCCGAGGAGAACGCGAGGTACATGATCGGTTGTGCATCGGCCTCGGACTTGGAGATGACCGGCTCCTCGATCTCGTCAGGCAACCGGCCACGCACACGGCCGACCCGGTCCCGGACGTCGGCGGCAGCTGTATCCTGATCACGATCCAGCTGGAACTGAACGACGACAAGGCTCCGCTCCTGCCGGGTGATCGAACGGATGAAGTCGATGCCCTCGATTCCCGCGATGGACTCCTCGAGCACGCGGGTAACTTGGCTTTCGAGGACCTGGGCGCTGGCACCCCGCCAGATGGTCTCCACCAGAACCACCGGACGGTCGATGTTCGGATATTCGCGGACCGTGAGGCGGGTGAACGAAACGATGCCGATGAGGACGATAATCAGACTGAGAACCGTCGCGAAAACAGGGCGGCGGATGCAAAGCTCGGGGAGTAACATCGGTCAGGCTCCCGTTGGGCCGACGGTTCTCACCGCGACGCCGTCTCGAAGCTTGACCGTGCCCTCCGTGACGATCACCGCATCGGGGCTCAACCCCTCGACGATCTCGACCTGTCCCTCACGGCGCTGACCCGTCCTGACCTTGGTCATCACGGCTTTGCCGTCCACGACGCGGTAAACGAACTGGTCATCGCCGACCGGAACGAGCGCCGTTTCCGGCACCAAGACCGCCTGCTCCCGCTCGTCCACCAGCAGGGTGACGCGGGCAAACATCCCTGCCCGAAGCAGACCGTCGCTGTTGGGCAGCCGCGCCCGCAGGATGATTGCGCGTCCATTGGGATCATAGGCCGGGTCGATGGCGTAAACGGTCCCTTCGTAGCTGCTGCCCGGTATGGCATCCACCCGGACCCGTACCTTCTGCCCCACCCGGATCTGCAGCGAGTAGATCTCAGGCACGCGGAAATCGACCTTCAGTGAGCTGAGATCCTCGATGTTCACAAGATCCTGTCCGGGATTCACATAGTCTCCGACACTCACCCGGCGCAAACCGACGATGCCATCGAACGGCGCGAAAATTCTCGCTTTGCTTAGC
The DNA here is from genome assembly GCA_003242645.1 of Pseudomonadota bacterium. The sequence goes on along the minus strand of QGVC01000226.1, from coordinate 1,321 downwards.
GTCGCCTCGGCGAGCTCCACCGCTGCCTCGTCCGCACGGAGCTTCGCAATCGCCTCATCGTGGGCGCGCCGGGAGCTTGCGCCTCGCTGGTGGAGGTCCTGCGTGCGCTCATAATTGGCGCGACTGAGGACCAAGCTCGCTTTCGCCTGCTCGAGCTGGGCACGGGCGATCGAATCGTCGAGCTGGAACAGCGGCGCTCCTTTTTCAACTCGCTGGCCTTCCTCGAAAAAGATCTCGGTGATGCGGCCTGAAATCTCGGGCCGAACAATGACCGACTCGTTGGACCGTAAACTGCCAACAGCCTCGATCTCACGCTGGACCTTGGCCAAACGGACGGGGGCTGCTTCAACGATGACCGGCGCTGGACCGCTCGCGGCGGTGCTCACCTGGGCACCCGACCACGCCTGCCTTGCCCCCGTATAGTGCCACACGGCAACAGCGAACACGACGAAGACGAGCAGCCCCCCGATCAGCCAACGCATTGAACCTCCGCACCCCCTATGAATGCTGGCGCGATCCTATACTACCATTGACTTGATTGCGACTCCTGAGATGTTCTCTGATGATCACACGTCACTGATGTGGAAAGGCGGGTGAATAGTCGCTGGGCAAGTTGCCAAGTTAGATGGCTCGGTAATTCGGTTCGGATTTCCCTGCTTCTACCGGCAACGCTCTTTACCCCTCCATCGCCGGTCACTCGGCAGACGGAGTACTTTTGTTGCGACTAAGCAACAGGAATGTTCTATATGCATCCGACCCTGGCAGAAGCGGGGCGCGGGGGCTACTGCAGCCAATCAGGTCTGCATGCCCCAGCGCTGAACGGTACGCTGCTCGACGGTCCGAAATATGACGTTCTCGACGAAAAGACCGAGCAGGATCACGGTGAGCAGGCCCGCGAATACCGATGCAATGTTGAGCGAGTTCTTGTTCTCGAAAATAAACCACCCGAGTCCACCGCCGCCGGAACTCGCACCGAACACCAACTCGGCGGCAATCAGCGTACGCCACGCGAACGCCCAGCCGATCTTGAGCCCCGTTAGAATGCTCGGGAATGCCCCTGGAATGAGGATCTTCCAGACGTAGCGGATCCCGCTTAGACCATAGTTGCGCCCGACCATCCGCCAAGTCGGGCTCACTGCGCGAAAGCCTGCATGCGTGTTGAGGGCGACGGCCCAGAGCACCGCATGCAGGAGGACGAAAATCGTGCTCCCGTCACCGAACCCAAACCAGATCATTGCGAGCGGCAACAGCGCAATGGATGGGAGCGGATTGAACATTGACGTCAAGGTTTCGAGCAGATCTGCTCCGACGCGCGTTGCGC
>QGVC01000686.1 GCA_003242645.1 Pseudomonadota bacterium | reverse complement strand
AAAAGTGCCGTGCCGGTGCTGCGCGCAGGATTTACCGACGTATTGGTGACCGGGATGCTGATCAGATGGATCAGCGTCAGAGCCAATCCAATGGCGAGTGGCGCAAACCCAGTTGGCGCGAGTTTGTGCGTCGTACCTGCGATGATAAGGATGAAGAAGGCGGTGAGCACGAACTCCGCGAGAATTGCTGACTGCAGCGAATAACCGCCGGGCGAATGTTCGCCATAACCGTTGGAAGCAAAACCGCTGGCCGCTGCATCAAATCCAGGTTTCCCGCTGGCGATCAGATAAAGCACCCCACCTGCGATAATCGCGCCGGCTACCTGAGCGATGATATAGGGCACCACATCTTTCGCGGGGAAACGTCCGGCGGCGGTAAGGCCCAGTGTAACAGCAGGATTGAAATGGCCTCCCGAGATATGACCAACGGCATAAGCCATTGTCAGCACGGTCAGGCCGAACGCGAACGCCACGCCTACAAAACCGATACCAAGTTCTGGAAAGGCCGCTGCCAAAACGGCGCTTCCACAACCGCCGAAAACTAGCCAGAAAGTACCGAAAACTTCGGCCACCAGCGGCTTCCCATTCATGATTGCTTCCTTGTGTTGGACTCAACCGACGGTAGCAGTGTCAGGCTGATTCTTGGTCGACGCAAGGAGAAACCAAGGGGCCGGGTGATTCTAATTGATTTGAAAATTAAGCCACGGTTAATAACTGGAAGAAGAGATCTGTGCGAAAAGAGCTCGATTTTCGATTTTGATTTGCACTTTCATGACATCCTTTTTCTTCGTGCAATCAAAATCATGGTTCACATCAGCAAATCGGAAATTCCGACAAATGAATGTCTATTGCGCGACGAATTCTTTGCGGGTGTAGCCTTGGAGATAGAGCAACGCCGTAAGATCGCCGAACCGGATCGATGCTCTTGCCACGGCCGTAACAACCGGCTTGGCGCGGAAGGCGACGCCGAGACCGGCCGCGCGGATCATGTCGAGGTCGTTGGCGCCATCGCCGACTGCGAGCGTTTCCTCCGGCTGGAGATTCAATTCGCGACGCAGGCGCTCTAGGGCAGCGAGCTTCGCCTCGCGTCCCAGAATAGGTGGGGAGACAGTTCCGGTCAGACGTCCATCGACGATGTCGAGCGTATTGGCCTGATGCGTGTGGAAGCCGAGGCGCGCCGCGATGCGCTCGGTGAAGAACGTGAAACCGCCGGAAACCAGCGCACAATAAGCGCCATTCGCCCGCATCGTGGCGACCAGCTCGCGCGCGCCCGGGACCAGGGTGATACGGTCGTAAAGCTTCTCCAGAACGTCGGCATTGAGGCCTTTCAGCAGCCCGACACGCTCTTTGAGGGCTTCCTCGAACGCTATCTCGCCGCGCATGGCACGTGCCGTGATCTCCGATATGCGGTCTCGGAGCCCTATATGATCAGCAAGCTCATCAAGGCATTCCTGCTCGATGATGGTCGACTCCATGTCGGCGACGAGCAGCTTCTTGCGCCGTGAGGCGTCGTCCGGCACCACGTTGACGTCGGCGGGAAGATTGGCGAGAGCCTCAGCGACGGTTGCGCGGACCTGGTCAGCATCCGGGGGCTCCGAGACTGAAAACTGAACCTGCCAGGCCTCATGCTCGGAGAGCCAGAGCGTTTCGCCGCGTGTCGA
>QGVC01000225.1 GCA_003242645.1 Pseudomonadota bacterium | reverse complement strand
AGGATGGGCACGGCGGCCACGATGATGTCTATCGCTGAAGCGATGGGCATGACGCTGCCGGGAGCATCGTCCATTCCAGCCGCCGATTCCAACCATCCTCGAATGGCGGCGGCTGCGGGGCGGCGCATCGTCGAAATGGTCTGGGAGGATCTGAAGCCCTCAGACATCCTTTCACCTGCTTCGTTCGACAACGCCATTAAGGTTCACATGGCGCTTGGCGGCTCGACGAACGCGATCATCCACGCCATTGCCATGGCCCGCCGTGCCGGTATCGCGCTGTCGCTCGACCGTTTCGATCAGCTGTCGCGCGAGGTGCCGGTCATTGCCAACATCCGTCCATCGGGAGCTTTCCTGATGGAGGATTTCTACTACGCGGGTGGGCTGCTGGCGTTGATGAAAATGTTGGGCGATAAGCTCGACGGCAGCGCAATGACCGTGTCCGGAAAAACGCTGGGCGAGGCGATAGCGAACGCTGCTGTCTACAATAACGACGTTATCCGCTCGCTCGACAATCCGATTTATCCAGAAGGCGCGACCGCAATTCTCAAAGGCAATCTCGCTCCACGGGGCGCCGTCATGAAGCCGGCGGCGGCAGAGCCGCGGCTCAGGAAGCATCGTGGTCCGGCACTCGTCTTCCGCGATTATAACCACATGGCAGCCGAGGTCGAGCGTGAGGATCTGGAGGTCACGCCGGACCACGTGCTCGTCTTGCAAAACGCCGGCCCGAAAGGTGGCCCGGGAATGCCGGAATGGGGCATGCTGCCCATTCCGCGGAAGCTCGTGAAAGCAGGCGTTCGCGATATGCTGCGCATTTCCGACGCCCGCATGTCGGGCACCAGCTATGGCGCCTGCATATTGCACGTTGCGCCGGAAAGCTTCGTTGGTGGGCCACTGGCGCTCGTCAAAACGGGCGATCACATCGAGGTTGATGTCTCACAGCGACTGCTGCACCTCCACGTTTCTGAGGAGGAGCTTGCCCGCCGCCGTGCGGAATGGGTGCCGCCTGAACCGCGATACGCCCGCGGATATGGCGCGATGTTCCAGCAGCATATTGGCCAGGCCGACGAGGGCTGCGACTTCGACTTCCTGGAAAGCGGCCCGCCGGTTCCGGAGCCGGAAATCCACTGAGCGCTCAGCCAATTTCGCTGAGAGATTTGCGGAATCGCGCCAACGAGAAAACGAAAAGCGCGGCGCCAATTGCAATGAGCCAAATGAACTGCGGATAGACAACGTCAAATCCGGCGCCGCGGTAAAGAATCGCCTGTGCGAGCAAAACAAAGTGCGTTGTGGGTGCAGCGAGCATGATGTTTTGAACGAATTCCGGCATGCTCTCCCGCGGCGTCATGCCGCCAGACAGCATTTCGAGCGGTATCAGCACAAGCATGATCAACAGACCGAGCTGAGGCATGGAGCGCGCCGCGGTGCCGAGAAAAATGCCCAATGATGTGGTTGCGAACAAGTGAGCCGTCGCCCCCGCCAGAAAAAGCATGACGGAGCCTTCGATCGGCACCGAAAGCACGCCCTGCACGACGAACGCCAGCGATAAGGCGCAAGCAGTCCAGACGACGAGGCCCATCGACAAGATCTTGGCCAGCATGATTTCGATTGGCCTCACCGGCATGACGAGAAGGTGCTCGATCGTACCGTGCTCACGCTCTCGAATCAGCGCCGCCCCGGTCAGAATGACGGAAATCATCGTGACGTTGTTGATGACCTCGATGATGGCGCCGAACCAGCTTCTTTCGAGAGTCGGATTGAACCGCATTCGATCGATGAGCTGGACGGGCGCGGTCGGGCGCGACTGGTGACGCTCCACAAAGGCGGTCACCTCACGATTTATAATGGCCTGAATGTATCCGGCGCCGGTAAAGGCCTGAGTCATGCGAGTCGCATCGACGTTGAGCTGGATGGCTGGACTACGCCCTGCCAGCACGTCTCGCTGGAAATTCGGCGGAATATCGATGGCGAAGGTGTCTAGCCCCGCATCCATGCGGGCATCCATCTCGGCCTGGGTGATCATTTGCGGCGGCAGAAAGTAAGGCGGATAGAAGGCCGCGGCGATCCGCGCTGAAAGGGGGGAGTGGTCCTCGTCAACAATCGAAATCGCTGCTCGGTTGAGCGTCTCCGGCAGTGCCGTTGCTGCGGCGTAAATTGAAATTGTGAAGGCGAAGACGATGAGACCGAGCATCAAGCGATCGCGGCCGAGGCTGCGCAGCTCCTTGATGCCGAGATTGTAGACATTCGATAAGCGCATGTTACGTCTCCTGCTTTTTCAGCAGTGCGGCCGCGAGCGCTATCAAAACGGGAACGGCAATAATTAACGGAACGAATGAAGAGTGCAGATCCGAGAAGGAAAGCTGCTTCGAAAACGTGCCGCGGGAGATGGTGAGGTAATGGGTTGTTGGAAAAACCTGGCCGATCAGCGCGCCCAGACCTTCGAGCGATGAGACCGGGTCGATCATGCCCGAAAATTGCGTGGCCGGGAGCATCGTCAAAATTGCCGTGCCAAAGATGGCTGCGATCTGGCTTCGCATGAACGTCGAGATCAAAAGGCCAATTGCTGTCGATGCGAGGACGTAAATCAAAGTTGCGGCCGTGAGGGTCAAAAAGCTTCCGGTGATCGGCACACCGAGCACCGTGGCGGCCATAATGACGAGAAGGAGAAAGTTGAACATTGCCAGAACAACATAGGGAAGCTGCTTTCCCAAAAGAAACTCAAGGCGGGTCGTGGGCGTGACATAGAAATTCACAATCGAGCCGAGCTCTTTTTCCCGGGCGACGCTGATGGCAGTGAGCATCGCAGGGATCATCAGGAGCAGCAACGGAATGACTGCTGGCACCATCGCCACGAGGCTCTCCAGATTGGGGTTATAGCGAAAGCGTGTTTCGATCGTGACGAGGCTTGTGCTCGGTACGACGGACATTTGAGATGCCCGCTGAGTTAGCCAGTGCGCATGCATGCCTTGCACATAGCCCCTCACAGTCTCGGCGCGTTGTGGCATCGCCCCATCGATCCACGCTCCGATCTCGACGGGTCGGCCACGCAGCAGGTCGCTTGCAAACCCCGGCGGGATTTCAATCGCGAGACTCAATTCTCCGGATCGCATCCGGCGGTCCAGCTCGGCATAGCTGCTCAATGGTGGACGCTCGACGAAGTAGCGTGAGCCCGAGATGGACAAGGTATAGTCGCGGCTCAACGTTGTTTGATCACGGTCGAGAACGGCAAACGTGAGATCCTCGACATCCATGCTGATGCCGTACCCGATGATGAACATCAGGATAAGGCTGCCGAGCAAGGCGAGCGTTGCGCGAATGGGATCGCGACGAAGCTCCATGGCTTCACGTCGCGAATAGCTGAACATGCGGCGTGGATCGAAAACGCGGTGGCGATGAAGCGGCGGTGCTGCGGAATGGACCACCGGCGGCGTCGCGGGCATTTGAGCCTCGAGTCCGGGCTCGATCTCCGCGGCAGCCTCTTCGAGATAAGCGATGAATGCCTCCTCCAAGGTTTGAACACCGCGCTTTTTGACCAAGGCTTGAGGTGTATCACTGACGAGGACGCGGCCGGCATGCATGAACGAAATGCGATCGCAGCGTTCGGCCTCGTTCATGAAATGGGTCGAAATGAAGATCGTGACCTTATCGTCCCGCGAAAGGTCGATGAGAAATTGCCAGAATGAATCGCGAGCAACCGGATCTACGCCCGACGTCGGCTCGTCGAGGATCAGCATCTCGGGCTTATGGATCAAGGCGACTGCGAGCTGCAACCGCTGACGCTGTCCTAGGGGAAGCGAATCGGGCAGCTCGTCCATGATCTGCTCGAGCTCGAAACGGCGGGCGAGCTCAGCAATTCGGCCGGGAATCGTCTCTTCCGGCAAATTGAACAAACGGGCATGTAACTCGAGATTTTGCCGAACCGTCAGCTCTCTATAGAGAGAGAAATGCTGCGACATGTAGCCGACGCGCCGTCTGGTCTCGATGTCGTCAGGGTCGACCTCTTGCCCGAAGAGCCACGCCTTGCCCTCACTGGCCGGCAACAGGCCGGTCAGCATTTTCATTGTGGTTGTTTTCCCGCAGCCGTTCGATCCCAGAAAGCCAAAAATTTCTCCGCGGGCGATGCGGAAGCTTACATGATCGACGGCAACGAAATCTCCGAAACGTTTCGTGAGCCCATGGGCTTCAATGGCAATTTCTTCATCGTCAGCTGCCTCGCGGGGCCGGATTTGCACGGGCCGATGAGCTCGTCTCTTTTCCTCCGGCAACATGGCGATGAAAGCGGCTTCGAGCGTGCGGCTGCCCGTCTTTTCAAGGAGGTCATGAGGTGTGCCGGCGCTCAGAACGCGGCCTGCGTCCATTGCGATCAGCCAGTCGAAGCGCGCTGCCTCTTCCATGTAGGCGGTAGCGACGATGACGCTCATTCCCGGCCGGCCGGCTCGAATACGATCGATAAGCTCCCAGAATTGGCGGCGCGAAAGCGGGTCAACGCCTGTCGTCGGCTCATCAAGGATCATGAGATCGGGATCGTGGATCAGTGCGCAGCACAGCCCGAGCTTCTGTTTCATGCCGCCAGAGAGCTTTCCCGCCTGCCGATCAGCGAAAGGGGCGAGGCCGGTGGCCTCGAGCAGGTCTTTGATACGCCGCTCGCGCTCAGCCGCGTTTTGCCCGAATAAGCGGCCGAAAAAATCGACGTTTTCGTACACGGAAAGCGTTGGATAGAGATTCCTGCCGAGGCCTTGCGGCATGTACGCGATCCGTGGCCCTACGATTTCGCGCTCGTAGGCGGAGGACATATCTGCGCCGAGCACCTCGATGGAGCCGCTTTGGATGGCGCGGGCGCCGGAAATCAGGGAAAGCAAACTCGACTTGCCAACTCCGTCCGGCCCAATCAGCCCGACCATACATCCCGACGGGATTTCGAGGCTGACTGAATCCAGCGCCACCGTCTCGCCGTAACGCAAACTGACCTCGCGCAGGCGAGCGACCGCTTCTCTACTCGAAGTGTGCAAAGGATGATCGGAGGTCATTGCGGCGGTTCGGGGAGCCTGACCTGAAGGTGCGGTGGCCATTCCGCCCTTGGATCAATTTTCACGTAGGCCATGCCCGGCAAGCCAGTCTTGACCTGTGTGAGGTATCGCTCGAGCAGCTCCTTGTCGATGCGGGCCCGCAGCCTGAACATCAGCTTCTGCCGTTCCTCTGCTGTCTCGACCTCTTTGGGGGTGAACTGCGCGACATCCGAGACGAATGAGATACTGGCAGGGATGACGTATTGGGGTGCGGCATCGATAACGATGCGCGCTTCAGCGCCGATCGCGACACGCCCTGCCTGCTCCGTCGGAAGAAAGAACGTCATGTAGACGTCGGTTATGTCGATCATGTTCAGGACGCGGCCACCAGCCTGCACGACTTCGCCAGGCTGGGCGACAAGAAATTGGATGCGGCCGTCGCGCGGGGCGCGGAGCACGCTATCGTTAATGTCTGCCTGAATACGTTCAATCGTGGCGCGTGCGGCCTCGACTTGAGCTTCCGCCTGCAGCACCTGCGATTTGGCCGTGTTCAGCGTGGCCTCCGCAGAAGCAACTTGGGCTTTGGCTGCAGTGACAGCTGCCTGCGCGCTCTCGAAGGCCGCACGGTCGTCATCGAGCCTTTGTTGGGTCGCCCAGCCTTGCTTAACAAGCTGCTCGGCTCGCGAAAACCGCTGCCTTGCCGCCGCGAGTTCGGCTTCCCGCTGGGCGACCACCGCCTCCGCGGTGGCCTTCTCTGATTCCCGCTGTGAAACCTGACTCCGGGCCGTTTCCACCGTCACCTGCGCCTGCTCGAGCTGCGCCTTGGCTTCCCGCAGCTGAGCCTCCAGCACGGACGTGTCCAT
>QGVC01000685.1 GCA_003242645.1 Pseudomonadota bacterium | reverse complement strand
CGCCCATATGGATCACCTGGCCGGATTGGTTATCGCTTCACCCGACGACAGCAACAAGCCGATCTATGCGCTGGCCTCTGTCAACGAGCGTATCCAGCGCAACTATTTCAATTGGGAGGCCTGGCCGAACTTCGGCACGGCGGGGAAGGAGCCGCACCTGAAGAAATACGAGCTTCGAGACCTGCCGGCCGGCGAGAAGACCATGATCGACGGGACCGCGATGCAGGTCACGGCATTTCCGCTGTCTCATTCAGGTGTGGAATCCACGGCCTTCCTGATCGAGAGCGGCGACAATGCCCTACTGTGCTTTGGCGACACAGGTCCGGACACAGTAGAGAAGACGACGCGGATGCGGGATGTGTGGGCAGCGGTTGCGGAGCGCGTGAAGCAGAAGCAGCTGCGCGCAATCATCATCGAGGTGTCCTACACCAATACGCAGCCTGACGAGTTCTTGTTCGGGCACCTGACCCCAAACTACCTGATTGCATCACTGCAGGAACTCGAAGCCATGGCCGGGCCGGGATCATTGACGGACCTGCCGGTCGTGATCAGCCACATCAAATACTCGCTGAAGAAGGGTGAAACACCCCAGGAAACCATACTGCGTGAGTTGCAAGCAGCGAACTCACCGGAGGTCCGTTTCATTGTGCCAGAGCAGGGTCAAGCTTGGCAGTTCTGAACAGCTGTGTTGTGCGCCGGGTTCGGTGCAATTGAGCCGCACCAAATAGCATTCTGACCCGAAAGCGCGAGCTACAGCGGCGATGATGTACCATTGCACATGCCTTCTAGGCTGTGTGGACGGATTGCCGCATGAAGAGAGGCGAGAATTCCTCTGAGGGGATTTGTCTGATTCATGGAGAGCCGACTGATTTGGAGGTCGGCGATGTCCACGAAGATGACAGAGAAGGATTGGATGGTGGCGCTGGAGGTGTTCCGGGCCTCACTGCCGTGCCGTGGCGACAAGGGTCGCGACGACCGGCTGTTTCTGGAAGCGATGCACTATTTCTCGGTTCACAACATCTCCTGGCGGGCGCTGCCGGAGCGGTTTGGCAAATGGAACAGCGTCTGGAGACGCTTCGACCGGTTGAGCAAGGCAGGCGTGTTCGAGACCTTCTTCGACCATCTGGCTTCGCTGTCATCCTCGGCGCATCTGGTCCAGATATTCAGCTCGACCATCGTGCGCGCCTATGTCTCGGCAGCAGGGGCAAAAGGGGGCAGAAGGGTCAGGCGCTCGGCCGCTCACGCGGCGGCTTCTCCACCAAGATCCACCTGAAGACCGATTTCGACGGCCACCTCATCGCCTTCGACCTGACCGGCGGTGAGAAGGGCGATGCACCGCATTTCCCGATCCTGCTCGGGCTCGGCCCCGATGTCGATCCCAGGGCGGCCGTTGCCGACAAGGGTTACGCCAGCAAGGCCAACCGACAAGCGGCGCGCTCACGGGGCATCATCCCCGTTATTCCGCGAAAGGCCAACGAAAAGGGCAAGCCGGGCTTCTTCGCAAAGGCCATCTACAAAGGGCGTGCGCGTATCGAGCAGGCGGTCGGAAAGCTCAAGCGCTTCAAGCGTGTCGCCCTACGATGCGAGAAGACGAAGCGCAACTTCGCATCCATCGTCGCACTCGCAGCCAGTTTCACCTTGGTCAAATCCGTCCACACAGCCTAGGGT
>QGVC01000684.1 GCA_003242645.1 Pseudomonadota bacterium | reverse complement strand
GGCGTGGATCGCTCTCCCGCGCTGCGACGGCTCCGATGGATCTGCTTCCTCGGCGTGTGGAAGCGCCCATGAAGCAGGGCATCGAGCCACGATAGGGAGCCTGGACATCGTAATAGGTATCATCACGCACCTCCCCGGAGTTCCTTCTGACGGCGTGCGTACTCGTCACGGAGAGCCACACGGATGGGGTGGTCGGTCTCCGGGAAGCGGTCAGCCATCGCTTTGCCGACAGCGACAAGCTGCTCACGCGTTTCGGCCGCATCGATGAGCGAGCGCCAGTAGTCCTCGGTGTCGCGCAGATCGTACTCTTCTTTCGTCTCGTCTTCGGCCTCGATCGGATCAGATGCTGGCTCGATAATCTCAGCGTCTTCGATCTCCTCCTCAGCCTTGGGCGCTGGCGGAGGCGGAGCCTTCGCTTGGGCCTCGACGCGAGGCGTGGAGACGCCGCGGGATACATCGATGAAGTCGAGCGCCTCATCAGGATCATAGATGCCCATCGCCACGTCGGGATAGACGGCGCGAGCAAGAGCGGCAGACGCGCGGGCGCGCAGCATCGCAGCCGGGTGCGCCTTCCAGTTTGAGCGCCCAGTCAAGCCGGCCTTGACGGCCTGCTGGATGGTCCACGTGATCCTGGTAGGTTCCGGCTCCCCCTCGCGCAGCGTCTCGTAGGTGGCCCGCTCGTCGGTGCTCTCGACGAGCCGAAAATATTTGCAGGCGGGATGCTTTTTCACCAGGCCGACGATGAGATCGGCCGACAGGACCGGCCTCCCCTCGACAACGTGCAGGCCACGCAAAGCCTGCATCGGAGACAAACCCAGCTCGTGCCCTGTGATCATGATCACGGCAAGATCCGCTGGCTTACCACGGAGAGCGGAGGGGAGCAGAGTGGACTTCGAGAGGCGCACAGCGATCTGTTCTGCGCGCTCGAAAAGATCCAGGTCGAGACCGACGTGGCGCAAAACGGGCGACTCAGTTTTCATTTTCTTCTCCATTTTACTTCGCCTTCTTGAGCACATTCGCAAGAAGGCGGATACGATCGAGATTACGATAGACTTCGTGCTTTGCTCCCCACGCCGTGATGACGACGCGGTGCGCGGGTTTGGGGAGCGACCTGGGGCGTTGTCTACGGCGCAGAAGGGAGATCAGCCAGCGCATCAATCCTCTCCCTTCGCGATCAGGCCGAGTTGAGCCTGGCAGAGATCGTCACACGCCCCGCCGAATCGCGGCACTCCAGGCGCATTCTGGCAGACAGGACAGATAGTCCGCGGTACCGCCTTGATCGCCGCACGCCCCGCGCATTCCGCGGAGCAATATGCATCATCAGCAGTCGCGACCATCGAGCGGGCAGGTACGATCCGTTCGCACTCGGGGCACTGGCCAGCCTCCGGACGCCGCAGGATCGGATCAACCGGCTTGCATCCGGGCCCGCACGTCCACGTCTTATCGTCGATTCGCTTGGACTTCGGAAGATGGTTAGGAGACAGCGCTTTTCCGCACCGGAGGCAGGTTGGAATGAGCTCTCCCATGCACGACGAGCAACCGCAGTCACACTCGTCGGCGTGGCAGCTATCGCACCAATCGGTAATGCAATGATCCATGTCGTCCTCCTCATCCCGGCCATTGCCGAGGATGCGGGCAGCCTAACGCCCCGTTAGGCGCATGTCAAGCG
>QGVC01000683.1 GCA_003242645.1 Pseudomonadota bacterium | reverse complement strand
CAACGCATCACGTGGGGTCGACATCAAACAATAACAATGAATTCGCCCACGGTCCTCTCCCAGCAGCTCTGCGCTTGCCTGAGAACCGCGAAGTTAACGCTGACCCCGCGGACCATGTGTCATCGGGTCCAATAGATCCGACAAATGGATCCGATGCGGAGCCGAAAAGCCTTCTGGCCGGTTAATAGTGAAACGACCTTGACGTCTATCAAGGCTCTTCAAACGCTTTGGCCCGACACATTGGGTAGTGCGTTAACGGAGAAAGGCGCCGACCTATGCCGTACCGGACGATCCTCATTCATTTCAATCACGACGAGCGCGCGCGGCAGCTTCTCGATGCAGGAGTGCAGCTGGCACAAGGGTTTGATGCGCACCTGATCGGGATGTATGTCTTTCCCGCCTATCGCTTGCGCCCGCCTATTCCGCTGCCCTTCGGTAGCGACGTTCTCGGAAACATCACTGCGCAAATCCAGGAGGAGGCGGACCGGATCAAATCGCAGTTCGAGGAAGCGACCGCCCAGCACACGTTCGTTTCGGAATGGCGCTCACTGACTGCGGAGCGGATCGACCCCGCGGCGATCGTCATGGAGCACGGCCGAGCCGCCGATCTCATCATCGCCAGCCAAACCGACCTGGATTGGGACCTTTCCTCGGTTCTCGACTTTCCGGAGCGCCTCGCCATTGAAGCAGGCAGGCCCGTCCTCGTCATCCCGAACGGATACGTCTTCCAGGCACTACCCAAGAAGGTAACGGTGGCGTGGAAGAACCGCCGCGAAGCCGCCCGTGCCACCTTCGATGCAATGCCGCTGCTTCAGCGCGCCGAGGAGGTGCAGGTGCTCACGGTTGAAGAGGAAGAGCGCCAGGAAGGAAGCCCAGGCGTGACTGAAATCGCTGCCACGCTCGACCGGCATGGGGTTAACGTCTCTGTCGACATCGTTTCGGCTCCACAGTCGTCAGCCGCAGAGGAAATCCAGCGTCGCACCGAGAAATCAGAGCTGCTGGTCATGGGCGCCTACGGGCAATCGCGCTTCCGCGAGCTTGTGTTCGGCGGGGTAACTCGCCACCTGCTCCGGAACATGACGATCCCGGTTCTGTTCTCACACTGACGGGGGCCACCCGCGGAGCATTCCCATGACCGGCGCGGAAAAGTTGTTACGGCGTGTAAGATTGGAGCTTGCGCGGGATCCCGACTTTCCTGCTGGCAGCCGTGAGCGGGGCTACGACTTCATCGCGCCATTGGACGAAAGCGGACGCATCGTACACGAAGCCTGGGAGGAGCTTAAGGACCGTTGCCGGGTGAGACGGTTCTGGCCCGGACAGGCCGACGAGGTCGGGCACGTCGTGCGTCGGCCGAGCGGCCAATGGTCATTCCATTACGACATTCACGGCGACGCGGCGCGCGACGAGTCCGGCTTCCGCTTTTCGAGCCATGCTTTCAATCCAGGGGAATACGTCTCGATGTTGGAGCAGGACGGCGTGTTGCGTACGTTCTTCGTTGCATCCGTTCGAGAAATCGATTGAATTAGCTTATCTTCATTTGAATTGGATGGATGCAAGGATTGCACAAGCGTTGCGCGGCACTCATCCGCGGGCGCGTGCGTATGGTGAGGTGTGGGGGTGGTCCAGCGCATGTCCAATCAGACGATCCAGGCAGGCACCATCAGCACACG
>QGVC01000682.1 GCA_003242645.1 Pseudomonadota bacterium | reverse complement strand
CCACGTCGCGCTCGTGAACACGTTGTGCTGGACGGTGCAATGCTTCGGGTCGGTTCAACTGGGTGGAGACTGACCTCCGTTGAACATCATGCTCTGGTGCCGCAGCGCATTGGATTTCAGCTGCGGAGGAATGGCGCCAGCGTGTGCCCTCAAAGAGGTAGCGGTGCGTGGGAAGCACGACAACAAGGTCCGCTGCAGGTCACGTTCCCGTCCTCCGTGCATCTTCGAAGTCCAGCGCCTGCTTGCTCGGTTCAAGCAGCTCAAGTACCGCGGCAGCAATCTGTTGTGCAAGAAGAGGCGGAACTGCATTACCGATCTGAGTGTACTGTTGAGTTCGATTACCCTCGAAGAAGTAGTTATCAGGAAACGTCTGGATTCGCGCTGCTTCGCGAACGGTCAGGCTGCGGCACTGTGGAACACTCGGATGAATGAAGTAGTGGCCGTCTTTCGCAATATGAGCCGTAACCGTCGTCGCTGGGCGACCTGCAACTTGCACGCGAAAGCGGTCTGCAAACACCTGCTTAGGCGAACCCTTTCTGACGTTGCGATGCCTCGGCAGCAGAAAGCTCGGAAAGTCTCCCAGCTTCGGCGTGCGGTTCTCCACCTGTGCATACGCTGCGGCAAAGAAGTAGCGGTGCAGGTCCTGCCGCATGTGACTACGCGCCTGATGACCGACATAGCCTCCAAGGCGATCATCCCACAGTGTCGAAGCAAGGATTCTTCGCGAGGGAGTGCGATTCCCCGTCGCGACCTGGGAACTCTCGATGAAAGGCCGCCCCGTCGACTCGATCGAACGTGCGGCTCGGAGGGCAGCGCGGAGTTCGTCAATGATCTCAGCGAATCGCACTCAAGCTCTGCGATCAAGCTGTTTGATGGCGTCGTTGAGTACTTTGATCCACGCATTGTGGGAGTCGCCTTCCTTCGACAGAGCACTTCGAATTGCTGGCAGATCTCCAATCGCATCCTCAAGAACCGTCTGCGTACGGGGAACGAGCGTAGGGAGTTCCCCTCTAACATCCTCCCGAATTCCGCAGACAATGACTCGGTGTCGGGTCTGCGGAATCCCGTAAAGCTCCGATCGAACGACGAACTGCTCAGGCTTCGATGCCGACCGGTCATCCTGCGACACAAGCGATACGATCCGGTAACGCAGGCTATCGCCATTTGGGCGAGCCAGGTCCGCGAGAATCTGATCGAATATGAGGCGGCCTTGGATTCGGGACGAAAGCAGTCCAGGGACATTCTCCATGATGAACACGGGCGGCCGATGGTCGGCCAAGATGCGAAGGTATTCTCGGTAGAGGTAATGCCTTTCATCCCGCTCGAACCGAGCTCGAGCCACCGGCCGCATCCGAGCTCTGCCAATCAAAGAATACGCTTGGCACGGCGGACCACCCACGAGTACCCATTTGTCAGCGCCCTTCAGGACAGACTTGACGCGCATTGAAACGGTAGAACGCGTCTTTGGACCAAGCTCAAAGCACCATGCTTCGCTTTTCGCCTTCGCTACGTTCTCACGGAATCGCGGATTGCCGAAGAGAGTTTCACGATCAATCGCGCCGCGGAGGTAATCGTAGTATTCGTCTGGAACCTCACCGCGAAACGAACGAAAGAAGCTGCGGAGCTCTAGCGTTCTGTGCGCAACGGGGTCCTTCTCAATCGAGTTTTTTA
>QGVC01000681.1 GCA_003242645.1 Pseudomonadota bacterium | reverse complement strand
AAAGCCAACCCCATCTCTTCGACGGGGCCATCGAACCCAAAGGCAAAGCCCTGGAAGACGCGATCTTCCGACGTCGTGTCGCAGACCTCGTTGAAAGCTTCGACGAAATGAACGACGTTGCGGTGCTCGGTGACCACGCCTTTTGGGCGTCCGGTCGTTCCGGACGTGAAAAGAACGTAGCAAATGTCAGACGGCCGCACATGTGTTTCGTTTCGCGACAGGCGGCAATCGGAATAGAGACTCCTTTGCGTCTGGTATTCCTCGATGCACAGCATCTCCGCCCGGCATAGCTCCCGCAGCCGCGCTACATGGGCGCGTTCCGTCACCACGATGGCCAGCTGTGCCGCCTCGGCGATGTACCGCAGCCGCTCGTCGGGCAGCGACGGCTCTATTGGGACATAGGCTGCGCCGGCTTTCAGAATGGCGAGAATCGTGATGATGGGCCATTCCGAGCGATCAAGTGAAATCCCTACGAATCCGCCACGTCCTACGCCCATATCCCGAATGAGGCGAGCCAATCTGTTCGCTTCGGCGTCAACTTCGGCGTAGCTGAATCTCCGAGGCCCGCACTCAATGGCGATGGCGCTCGGAGTCTGGTCCGCTTGCCTTTCGAAGATTTCGTGCAAACAAACGGCCTTTTCTCCTCGGGCTCCGAGCAGCGTCCCGTCAATTCCTTGGTCGAACGGTCCGGTAATCTCTCGCAGATCGGCAAAGTATGGGAGCGCTTCGGCTGATTCCAGATGGCCCCCCAGGGCAACATCTCCCTTCTCGCCCCACCTATCCCCGCTCATCGCTAAATACTACTGGCTTTCAGTATCACCTATCCGATGACACCTTGCCCCAGCAATTTCCGTGCCGCAGGTGCGTCGAGGACGAACTCAATCACTGGCTCAGAAATGAATTGCTAACCCTAACAGCACAACTACGCTGGTGTGCTGATTATTGGTACACATCTTGCGAGGGTCTGGGCACTCGTACGACTTTGGGGAGTGTCGTTATGTCCTTCGCTGACATGCTTGGATTCGAAAATTCGACAAATATATTCGCTTCCGCTCCTGAAGCGCAGTTTCTTGATCACGCCTGGCAGGACAAGGCGTCTATAACGAGAATCGATCAGCTCGCAGCAGTGCTCGGCGACAAATTACCACCGAGCGTCCTTCAGGAGATCCGGGAAGCGTCGCAGAAGGTTGGCATGTCGATCCGGATCACTCCGTATATTCTGGCACTGGTCGATTGGAAGCACATAGAAACCGACCCCATTCGCCGTCAATTTCTGCCGATGCTCTCAGAGCTCGAGGATGACCACCCTTGCCTGGCGATCGACTCACTCGACGAAAGGAGCACTTCACCAGCGCCGAACCTTGTCCACCGATATCCCGACAAGGTCCTCTTCCTCGTCACCTCGGTCTGTCCTGTCTATTGCCAATATTGCACGCGCAGCTACGCCGTTGGACAGGCGACGCCGTCACTCAAAAAAGAAAACGTATCGAGCGCTTCTGGTTGGTCAGCCGCTCTTGATTATATCCGCTCCAACCCGTGCATAGAAGATGTTGTTGTCTCGGGCGGCGACATCGCGAGACTGAAGCCACAGAACATCCGAATGCTAGGAAGTGCGCTCCTCGAGATAGAGCACGTCCGCCGAATCCGGCTGGCGACGAAGGCCCTTTCGGTT
>QGVC01000680.1 GCA_003242645.1 Pseudomonadota bacterium | reverse complement strand
CCGGCCCCACGGGCACCTTTTTTCAGGGCACCCCCATCCCCTTGCGCCATTTGTGCTTCCCGTTTTGGCCCGCTTTTACGAGCAAGAAGGGTGTCTCGGCCCTGGAGATCCATCGCCAGACCGGACTCTCCTACAAGTCCTGCCTGTTCCTGTTGCACCGCATTCGCTTCGCGATGGCCCCAACGGACGGGAACCCACTGACTGGAACGGTCGAAGTTGACGAGACGTACATCGGCGGGAAGGCCCGGAGGGGCGAAGACCCGAAGGCCGTCTGGGAGAACAAGGCCCCGGTCGTCGCGCTAGTTCAGAGGGGCGGGCAGGTCCGGTCGTTCCACGTGGCGGATGTAACGGCCAAGACGCTGAAAAAGGCGATCCTGGAGAACGTGGACCGCCGCGCGCGGATCATGACCGACGAGGTCGTGACGTATCAGGGTATTGGCAAGTTCTTCGAGGGCGGGCACCACACAGTCAAGCACTCGGCCGACGAGTACGTTCGCGGTGACGTATCCACGAACTCCGTGGAAGGCTATTTCAGCATCCTCAAGCGGGGCATCAACGGCATCTACCACTCGGTCAGCAAGCAGCACTTGCACCGGTATCTGGCCGAGTTTGAGTTCCGCTACAACCGGCGGCACCTGGAAGACGGCGAGCGAGTGATCGATGTGATCAAGGCCGCAGAAGGCAAGCGGCTTCGATACCAAGAACCAGTTCAACGTCAAGAAGTTACGTCTTCTGAGCAGCTCAAGCCAAATTTCTAACTTATTGATACAATTGCGCTATGCGGTCGGGGGCAGCTAAGGCGAAGATGATTCTGCGGAAATACTGGGACGGGAAAGTCCCGGTTGATCCAACGGCTATTGCCGAGCGCCTCTATGTCAAGGTCATCGCTGACTCGGAGCTGGTATGGGAAGGCCTAAGCGGCAAGTTCGCTTACGAGGATAATCAGCCCGTCATTCGCTACAACCCGCACGAGCCGCCTAATCGGCAGCGTTTCACAATTGCTCATGAGATCGGACACTTTGTGCTAGGGCACAATGGAGTCTATCGCGACCCTAAGCAGTTCTTCTCTATTGTCCATTACGACCCGAAAGAGGCCGCATGCAACAAGTTTGCTGCCGAATTACTCATGCCCGAGGAAGCAATCAAACTCTTTATTGTCACGTTAGGCATTGACGATATTGAAAGTTTGGCGAGACACTTTCAAGTATCAGAAGTTGCCATGAAGTACAGATTGGAAAACCTCGGCTGGATTCCTCCAACGTGAGCGAAAACGGGCGCCTCCATCAAAACTGGACAGTTCGCGCCGATTCGCGAGAATCGGGAGCCCTCCGCTATGCGAGCCCCGGGAAACAAAGGGAGAGCCGGAGCAGCTGTCGCCAGACTTAGTCTAATGTGCGCTACGTCGCAAATTTCCCCTTGCAGACGCGGGGTGTGATCCGTAGACTACTTGCCATCCTGCCCCTGGTAGTAGGCTCCTCGCCATCTTGAGGTCAGCTGAATCCAGGGGTTTTCTGTTTTGAAAACGGCAGTTCTCATCGATCTGGCGTTCGCGCTCAAACGCTATCGCGCCCTCATCGAAGCCCCATCGGGGCAAGAACACACGCCAGCTCAAATCGTCGCATGCCTATGGGACACAGCAAAGAGGCATGCCGAGAACCGTGTCTTTAAAAACAATCCCG
>QGVC01000679.1 GCA_003242645.1 Pseudomonadota bacterium | reverse complement strand
GCATCCCCCAGGCACGTCAACCCCGGGAGAGCTGGACGATACCACTCGCGAGTTCCGCCGCCATATGAGGCTGGCTCTGGAAGCGATGAAGCGCGACCAGTCGCCGATGGAGCATATCCGCGACGCACTGAAGACCGGGAAGTCGCGCCAGAGCGTCAAGGCGTCGATCCTGGCGCGACGGCTCCTGAAAGACTTGGACGCCGAGCAGAAGGAATCCCTGCGTAGCCGCATCGGCGATAAGGCTTATAACGTCCTGTTGAGCTACGACCGGGTTCTTGAGGGCTGGGCGGCGGCGCTATGAAGATGCGGATTGACGGCGTTTTGTACCCATAGAAAATGCACGAAGTGTGCAAGCCGTCTGGACCCCCACCCCGGAGCCGACCCCATGATCGAAAAAGTCGAACTACATCCCGCCCATATGTGGGACTGTCCCGAGTGCGGCAGAGAGAACTTTTGTCGCAGCATCGTCTATCACCCCGAACCTGGCGAGACGATGCGCGATGTGGTCGCCCACGTCCTCGGGGTCGAGCCGTTCGAGGTGCCAGACGACATGGCGGAAAACAGCTTCTGGATGACCGCCCCGGACAAGGTGACGTGCGCCCACTGCGGCGAGGCGTTCGAGACTGAGGATCAGATGGAGGACTGGGAGGCAAACTGATGGCCAAGCACATGGACGATAGAGCAGGTTGCTGGCAAGAAAACCACAACATCCTGCATTTCCCCTTGCCTTGACCACAAGATACGGTATAATTTAATTGGTGACAGATCAGGGCGTAGGCGCGGTTTCCTCATGGAGACTCGCTGTGAGCGCGCCCCTGTCACCACACAACCGCGCAAATGCTCACGGATCACCGGCTCAGAGCGCCGACCAGCGCTCCGGGCTTTTGCTCCTGTCGGCCCGGTGCGTGATAGCTCCCGCGCCCGGGCTTTTTCTGTGCGCGGAGGCCAGCCATGCGTGAACCCGACTGGCAATCCGGAGACGTGAAGCTGTATTGCGGGGACTGCCTCGAAATCCTGCCTCACCTTTGCGGCGTCGACCACATTATCGGTGATCCGCCATATGAGGATGAACTGCACAAGGCCATCGGACGAATCCGCCGTAACGATGGCCGTGAGATGATACAGGATCTTGGCTTCGACGGCGTGAACGCGAGCCGTGCAGCGATTGCCGAATCCTGCGTCAAGGCAAGCAACGGATGGCTGATCCTGTTCACTCTCGCAGAGGGTGTTCGAGCATGGCGTGATGACGTGCAAGCGGCAGGTGGCAAGTGGGATACCCCGCTTGTTTGGATTAAGCCGGATGCAGCCCCCCGCTTCAATGGGCAAGGCGCGGCACGAGGCTTCGAGAACGCGATAACTGCATGGTGCGGCAAGGGCCATCGCTCGTGGAACTCCGGTGGGAAGCGAGGCGTCTATACGCACTGCGTCAATGTCGGGCGGCAGGGTGAGCATCCGACAGAGAAGCCAGCATCTCTTATGGTCGAGATCCTGCTGGATTACACGAAACCGGGGCAGATAGTGTGCGATCCATTCATGGGGTCGGGCACGACTGGCGTGGCCTGCGCAAAGACGGGCCGCAGATTCATCGGCATCGAGCAGAATGTGCGTTGGTTTGAGTTGGCCTGCGAGCGCATCCGCAAGGCTTATGCGCAACCAGATATGTTCATCGAGGCCACGAAAGC
>QGVC01000678.1 GCA_003242645.1 Pseudomonadota bacterium | reverse complement strand
GGCGCCCGCGCATTCGGACGTTTCACGCAGGAAAACGTAGGACGACCGTTCGCCATCGTGCTTGACGACAAGGTGCTGTCGGCACCCGTGATCCGCGAGCCGATCCTCGGCGGGTCCGGCCAGATTTCCGGCAATTTCACCGTTGAGAGCGCAAATAATCTGGCCATTCAGCTCCGCTCGGGCGCCTTGCCCGCCAAGCTGACTGTCGTCGAGGAGCGCACGGTTGGTCCGTCGCTCGGCGCCGACTCGATTGAGTCCGGTACGCGCGCCTTCATCGTCGGTGCTATTGCGACCTTCATCCTGATCACCGTCGTCTACGGGACCTTCGGGTTCTACGCCGGCCTAGCCCTCATCGTTAACGCCATCCTGATCGTGGCGGCGATGACGGTATTAGGGGCGGCTTTGACCCTGCCGGGCATCGCGGGTCTCGTGCTGACTCTCGGCATGGCCGTCGATGCGAACGTGCTCATCTACGAGCGCATTCGTGAAGAGCTGAGGGCGGGCAGGTCGCCAATTGCTGCCATAGACGCCGGCTTCAGCCGCGCTATCGTCACCATTGCGGACTCGCAGCTCACGACGTTAGTGGCGGCGCTGATCATGTTCTGGCTGGGGTCGGGGCCAGTGCGCGGCTTCGCGGTGACACTGAGCATCGGCATTTTCACGTCGGTCTTTACTGCCGTCACAGTAACTCGGCTCTTGATCGCGATGTGGGCGAGATCGGTCCGGCACAAGAGCCGCTCGGTCACCGTGCCGGTTTGAGATAGGACACGCGGATGTTTCTGGTTCCGGACTTCAAAGGCATCACCATTTTTCCGTACGACACGCGGTTCCCCTTCATGCGTTACAAGGGGATCTGTCTCGTGGCGTCGCTCATCGCCATGGTGCTGTCGGTTATCCTGATTGCGACTGTCGGCTTCAATTTCGGCGTGGATTTCAAGGGCGGCTCGATGATCGAGGTCCAGCACAAGCCGGGACCTGTCGACTTGGCGAGTTTGCGCCAGAAGTTGAGTTCGCTGGGGCTCGGCGAAGTTCAGATCCAGGAATTCGGATCGCCCGATGACGTCCTGATCCGCGTGGAGGAGCAGCCCGGCGGTGAGGAGGCGCAACAAGAGGCTGTCGCGAAGATCATTGCCGCGCTGGGTGATGATTACGTGCAGCGCCGGGTGGAGATCGTCGGGCCAGCGGTTTCGAGCGAATTGCGCACGACCGGTATCATAGCCGTCCTGGTTTCCTTGATTGGAATTTGCGTCTATGTCTGGTTTCGGTTCGAATGGCAATTTGCTGTTGGCGCGGTGCTATCGCTGGCGCACGACGTTCTGCTGGTGGCCGGTTGCTTCGCGCTCTTCCAGTGGGATTTCGATCTGTCGATCGTGGCGGCCCTGCTGACCATTCTTGGCTATTCGGTCAACGATACCGTCGTCGTGTCGGATCGCATCCGTGAGAACCTGCGCAAATACAAGCGCATGGAGCTCGACGAGCTTCTCAATCTTTCCATCAACGAGACCCTCTCGCGGACAATCCTCACGGGTCTGACCACAATCGTCGTTCTCGTTGTGCTGTTCCTCATTGGCGGTGAAGTGATCCGTTACTTCTCGCTGGCGATGCTGCTCGGCGTTATCATCGGCACCTACTCGTCGATCTTCATCGCTGCGCCGCTGCTTGCGTACACGGGCATCAAGCGCGATTGG
>QGVC01000677.1 GCA_003242645.1 Pseudomonadota bacterium | reverse complement strand
CCCCCCCTCTCGACCGGGATGGGAGGAGTGACGAAGTCCCCCCAAGAGGGCTGCCAATTATCTGGTGGCTCGTGGACGGCCATGAACAGAAAGCCCAGTTCGGGTGGCTTGCCAACCGCCCCTACGGCGTCCCCCTCTTCATCGTGCTTCCGCCAGCCTCCGAGCTCGGTCGAGCGATGCCGCTCCTCAGATTCGTCAATGCTTTGGTCCCGCGGGCAGTGCTGCCGACCGGCTCGATCGTCGCTCCCCGGTACATCAAGCAGATCCTCTCCCTGCCACCCAGCAATTTTCCTCGTGCCGTCGGCGCTTACCTCGAGCAGCGGGGTCTGCTGAAAACGCCACAGATTCGTGATGAGGTTGAAAAGATCTTCCGGCTTGTGCCTTCGGTCTCTAGCATTTCCGCACTTGCCCGGCGTATGTGCACCTCCCGCCGAACCCTTGGTAGACATTTCGCGGCGGCTGGATTACCGGTACCGTCTCACTGGCTCCAATTCGCCCGCCTCCTGTATGCGAGTATCCACCTCCAAGCCGAGCGGGCAACCGTGTTTCGCATCGCCGCCCGGGTCGGGTACCCAGACGGATTCACATTGAGCAATCAGATGAAACGGCTCATCGGCTGCCGGCCGACAGAAGTCCGTGAGTGCCTTGGCTGGGAATGGGTCGTCGAATCATGGATTCGACATGAAGTTGTCGCGGGTGGAATCGACCGGGTCCGCTTCGAGAGCGCTGTCCGCGTCTACTTGACGGGCCCGGAATCACCGTCTGAGTGATCCGGAGGGGCGATTGCTGGATCCAATAGGTGGCGGCACAAGCGCGGTGTAAATAGCAGAATCGGACAACCGCATGGTGCCTAGGCGCGAACGAGACCTGGCGCGGATTCCTCCCTGATCTGTGCCGCGCCTTTTTCAAGCGTTCCCCCTCAAAGAACGACTGCTACAATATCCGGATCGAATTGAGTCCCGGCGCACCGCCGAATCTCTTCTGCCACTTGCTCAACTGTCATTGCCGGCCGGTATGGCCGGTCCGAAAGCATTGCATCAATTGAATCGCACAACATTATCACACGAGCTGCAATCGGTATCTCTTTGCCCCGTAATCCGTCCGGATAGCCCTTACCATCGTACCTTTCATGATGGTGTCGAACACCACGAATAACTTCATCGGGAAAAGACGTCAGCGTCTGTAGCAGCTCCGCCCCCTTCACAGCATGCGTCCGGATAACCCGATGTTCCTCCTCCGTCAAGATACCCCGTTTCTGAATGATCTCCGCGTATACGCTGTCAATCTTGCCGATGTCATGAAGTAACCCTGCGGTTTCGATAATTTCTATCTGTTTTAGGGAACAACCCATTTCTTCCGCGATGAGGCGCGCAAGGCGGGACACCCGAAGGGAGTGACCAGAGGTATACGGGTCTCGAGTTTCTATGGTCTTGATCAATACGCGCAACAAATCTCTATTGCTTTGTTGCAACTGGATCTTTGACAAATAGGAGTACCGGATCAGGAATATTGGAAATATAATAAGCAGAATGCCTCCTATATACATCCTATCATAAAGAAATGCAGCAAATACGGCGATAGGGCTTGCCAAGATGCCGTACAAGAAGTTGATCGCCCCCGGTCCTGCTACCTGACGAAAAACAACGAAGAAATCGGTCCCCTTTCGTATGGTAAAGAATGTGCTCACAC
>QGVC01000224.1 GCA_003242645.1 Pseudomonadota bacterium | reverse complement strand
TACCGTGGCTGCGCTCAACCAAGCCGGCGTGGCGGATCAGTTCTCGTATGTCTCCACGGCAGGTGGAGCTTTCCTCGAGTGGCTCGAAGGTCGCGAGCTGCCGGGTGTGGCAGCACTGGCACGTGACTGACCGCTGGCCCGAGGCCGTCGTTTTCGATCTCGACGGAACACTGATCGACAGCGCCGGCGACATCACAGATGCGCTGAATCTCGCACTTCGGCAGACGGACCTGGAGCCGTTCTCCGAGGCCGAGGTGCGGCTGATGGTGGGCGGTGGCTCCCGGGTATTGATCGACCGGGCACTGAAGGCTCGCGGCCGCGGCGACGACGACTCGCTTGCGCAGCGGCTCCACGAGGTTTTTTTCGAGATCTATCTCACGGCTTCGGTCGCACGCACCAAGGTCTATGATCATGGTCGGACGATGCTGGACGAGCTCCGTCGATCCGGCATCAAGCTCGCGATCTGCACCAACAAGCCAGCTTCAATCACAGAATCCGTTCTTTCGAAGCTCGGCTTGCGAAAATGCTTCGATGCTGTAGTCGGCGGCACTGACGAGCTGCCCAAAAAGCCTGATCCGGCAATGTTGCTCGCCGCGCTCTCCGAGCTCGGTGTCGCTGCCGATCGCGCTGTCATGATCGGCGACAGCAGTGCCGATGTTGGAGCCGCACGCGCCGCGGGCTTACCGGTCATCGCCGTGAGCTTTGGCTACAGCCGCATCCCTGCACATGAGCTCGGCGCGGATCTCGTTGTCGATTCTTTGGCTGAAATCGCAGATGCAATTCAGGCTCTGAAAAAACGCCGCTTCTGAATATTGCGCGATAAGCGATAGAACCGCTTGCCCCTCCATTTCACCGCACATATTCTGAAACCCCGTTGCTCAGCTTCGTGAGCAGACCGGTAGCACCGGGTTTCGGATTTTCAGCGCTGAACTTTCGAGGGGGAAAAGAACGTGCGAATGAGCTACACGCGTCTGCTGGCCGTTCTGAGCGCAGCCGTTTTTCTCGCAGGCGCCTCTCCCGTCATAGCACAAGATGATGCAACAGAACGGGGACTTGAGCAGTATCGCCAGATGCTGCGAGAAGATCCTTGGTCCAATCCCGCTTATCTGGATGTGGACCGCGGCGAGGCGCTTTGGAAAACGAAAGCTGGCCCGAAGAATGCCTCTCTCGAACAGTGCGATCTTGGAAAAGGGCCGGGCGTCGTCGAGGGCGCTTTCGCCGAGCTTCCCCGCTATTTCCCCGATGCAGACCGCGTGATGGACGTCGAAACGCGGATCGTCTGGTGCATGGAACAGCTGCAAGGAATTCCAGCCAAGGAAGCGATCAAGCCGTTTCCCGGAGGCGGCCGGCCTACTACGGATATTGGCGCAATTGCAACGTATATTGCGTCAAAATCAGCCGGAATGAAATTTGCTCCGCACATCGAGCATCCAAAGGAAAAAGAAATGCTGGCCATTGGTGAGGCGATTTTCTTCCGCCGCCAGGGGCCAATGGATTTTTCTTGTGCGACCTGCCACAATGATAAAGGTTTGCGCATTCGCCTGCAGCCGCTGCCATATCTTTCCGATCCTGAGGAAGCCAAGAAAGTTATTGGCGAGTGGCCGGCCTACCGAGTTTCCTCCACGCACGTCATGACGATGCAGCACCGCCTTTTCGACTGCTTTTGGCAGATGCGGTTGGGGCGCGTCGATTTCGGATCGGACGTCACCGTGGCGCTCATCATGTACCTGAACGACAAGGCCAGAGGGGGAGAAATCTCCGCCCCGGGTCTCAAACGCTGAGCGAGGGGAGGAGTGTCATGAAAGAAGGTTTGATGGCTCTCGCCGTGATTGGTCTCGTCGCCGGCGCCGCTTATGCGCAGGACAAGCCCTCAGTTGATGCCGTCCGCGTCGAGCAAGTGATCAAGGACGGCTGGAAGAGCGCGCCGCCCGAGTGGCAGGAGCGCCTCGTCCAGGACCAGACGATGAAGGAGTGCACGGAAACCCGCAATCAACCCTCCAACGAGCTCGCCAACGCGATCATGGAGCGCGAGAGGGCGAAGATCGTTTATCCTCCGGATGGTAAGTTCCTTGGCGACTGGAAGAACGGTGAGAAGCTGGCTCAGTCAGGGTACGGCATGCGGTTTACGGACTATCCGCCGCGCCGGGAGAACGGTGGCAATTGCTATGCCTGCCATCAGCTCACCAAGGAGGAGGTGAGCTACGGAACCCTCGGGCCGAGCCTCTACAATTATGGCAAACTCCGTGATTACGACCAGGAGGAGATCAAGGCGGTTTACGAGCGGATCTACAATCCGCATGCGCATGTGCCTTGCGCGAACATGCCGAGGTTCGGGGCGAACAAGATCCTGACCATTGATCAAATCAAAGACCTTGTCGCGCTGCTGATGGACCCCGAGAGTCCCGTCAACAAGTGACGACCGAACCGAGGCTCTGATCGAAAAAGCAGGGGACCCAGCTCCGCCTGCAGCCGGCTGAACGCAACGAATGCACGACTTGCCTTCGGACTGCTCCAGAGCCTGAAGGAGCAGAGGAGGGCAGTCGTACCGGGAGCGACTGCATGACGACGCGACGCGAGCTTCTCCAGATAGGGCTGGCGGCCGCCGGGGTATCGGCCCTGGAAGCCGGCTTCTGGAAGGCCGTGGCACAACAGCGCCTCACGCAACAGGACCTGCTGCGGTTCGAGGCAAAAGGACAGGTGACGTTGCTGCACATCGCGGATCTGCACGCACAACTCGTGCCGGTCTATCTCCGCGAGCCCTCGATCAACCTCGGCGTCGGGGAGATGAAAGGTGAGTTCCCGCACATCACGGGCGATGAGTTCCTGCGCGCGGCCGGCATCGAGCCCGGCACACACATGGCCTACATGCTCTCCTCGAGCGACTTCGAGGCGCTGGCCCGGAACTATGGGCGTGTCGGCGGTGTCGACAGGCTCGCTACGCTTATCGAAGCCATTCGCGCGGAACGGGGGGACGAGCGAACCCTTCTGCTTGACGGCGGGGATTCGCTCCAGGGGTCCTATACGGCCCTGCAGACGCGAGGCGGTGATATGGTCGACGTTCTGAGCCGCCTCGGCATCGATGCCTCGACCGGCCATTGGGAGTTCACCCTGGGCGCCGATCGGGTTTCCGAGCTCTTCGGCGGGCTCGACACGCCGGGTACGGCGCCGTTTCAATTTCTTGCCGGGAATGTCGTCGAGACGGATTTCGAGGATCCGGTCTTCCACGGCACCAAATTGTTCGAGCGGGGCGGGCTCCTGATCGCTGTCATTGGCCAGGCATTCCCATACACCCCTATCGCCAATCCGCGATGGATGGTGCCGAACTGGTCCTTCGGCATCCGCGAAGAAACGGTGCGGCGGCACGTGGAAGAGGCCCGGTCCGGCGGCGCCGACCTCGTCGTGCTGCTTTCGCACAATGGCTTCGATGTGGACCGGAAGCTCGCCTCGCGCGTGCCGGGGATCGACGTGATCCTGACCGCGCATACCCACGACGCGTTGCCATTCCCGGTGAAGGTCGGCAGGACGCTGCTGGTGGCATCAGGCTCACACGGCAAGTTCCTGTCCCGCCTCGATCTCGAGGTGCGCGACGGCAAAATCGCCGACTACAGCTATGCCCTCATCCCCGTTCTCGCCGATGCCATTGATCCCGATCCGGAGATGGCCGAGCTGGTCCGCGAGATCCGGGCCCCGCACGAGCCGATGCTCCGCACCGAGCTCGGCCGTACCGAAACGCTGCTCTACCGGCGCGGCAACTTCAACGGCACCCTCGACGACCTGATCTGCCAGGCCATGCTGGAGGAGCGCGACGCGGAGATCAGCCTGTCGCCGGGGTTCCGCTGGGGTGCGAGCCTGCTACCAGGGCAGGCGATCACGTGGGAGGATATTTACAACGCGACCGCGATGACGTATCCGGCCTGCTACCGGACGGAAATCTCAGGGCAGATGCTCAAAGATATCCTGGAGGATGTCGCGGACAACGTGTTCAACCCCGACCCATACTACCAGCAGGGCGGCGATATGGTTCGCGTCGGGGGGCTTGGGTTCACCATCGATGTGGACGCCAGCATGGGCAACCGCATTTCCGACATGGTGCTCCTCAGAACGGGCGAGCCCATTGAGGCCAGCCGCACCTACGTCGTCAGCGGCTGGGCATCGGTGAACCAGAACACCGAGGGGCCCCCGATCTGGAACGTCGTCGCGGATTACCTCAAAAGGCACAACGTCGTGCGCGTCGAGCCCAACCAGAACGTGAAAGTGGTACGCAGCGGCTAGGTTGGGAGCCGATGGCTCGCGCTCCACATCGGACGCTCGCAGCACCATCTATGGGATAGATCTTGGGCCAGCTGTCCCGCCCAGCGCGCTCACGCGCGGTTTTCTGGACAGCATTCTGAGACACCGCTAAAAGCACGGACACTTGAAGCTGGCGAAGAGAAGCGTCGTCGGCCTCATCGCATGCGACCGTTTTCGCCAGCCCGGGCGGATCCTGGCGCCGGTTCGACAGGCGTTCCCAACCCGGGCGTGACTGGCGAATGTAGAACGGGCTTCCGATCGCAAGAGCAACTTTGACCGAAGTACTTTTCACGAGATCCTGGACATGACCGGCGTCAACGAGATCCGCAGCACCTTCTTGGAGTTCTTCCGCAAGGAGGGGCACGAGGTCGTGCCATCCTCGCCGCTGGTGCCGCGCAACGACCCGACGTTGCTGTTCACCAACGCCGGCATGGTGCAGTTCAAGAACGTCTTCACCGGCCAAGAGGTGCGGCCCTACAAGCGAGCCGTGACGGCGCAGAAGTGCGTGCGCGCGGGCGGCAAGCACAACGACCTCGAAAACGTCGGCTACACGGCCCGGCACCATACCTTCTTCGAGATGCTGGGCAACTTCTCCTTCGGCGACTACTTCAAGGACCTCGCCATCGAGCTGGCGTGGCGGCTCGTCACCAAGGAGTTCGGCCTCGATCCAAAGCGGCTCCTCGTGACCGTCTACCACGAGGACGAGGAGGCGTTTCGGATCTGGAAGAAGGTCAGCGGCTTCCCGGACGAGAAGATCATCCGCATTCCAACCTCGGACAATTTCTGGGCCATGGGTGACACGGGCCCCTGCGGTCCGTGCTCCGAGATTTTCTTCGACCACGGTCCACATATTCCTGGCGGCCCTCCGGGCTCGAAAGACGCCGACGGCGACCGGTTCATTGAGATCTGGAACCTCGTGTTCATGCAGTACGAGCAGCTTGCCTCTGGCGAGCGCATCAACCTGCCCAAGCCGTCCATCGACACCGGCATGGGCCTTGAGCGCATTGCTGCGGTGCTGCAGGGCACGCACGACAACTACGAGACGGATCTCTTCAAGGCGCTGATTGCGGCGTCGGTGGATGCCACCGGCGTCGAGGCCAAGGGCGAGTTCAAGGCGAGCCATCGCGTCATCGCAGACCACCTGAGGGCCGCGAGCTTCCTGATTGCTGACGGCGTCCTTCCCTCCAACGAGGGCCGCGGCTACGTGCTGCGCCGGATCATGCGCCGCGCCATGCGGCACGCGCATCTGCTGGGGGCGCGCGAGCCGCTGATGTACAAGCTCGTGCCTGCCCTCGTTCGTCAGATGGGCGACACCTATCCAGAGCTGGTGCGCGCGCAGCCGCTCATCACCGAGACGCTGAAGCTCGAGGAGACCCGGTTCCGCCGCACGCTCGACAAGGGGCTAAGCCTGCTCAATGAGGCGACCGAAGGCCTGAAGCGGGGCGACGTGCTGCCGGGCGAGGTGGCCTTCAAGCTCTATGACACGTATGGCTTCCCCCTCGACCTCACGCAGGACGCGCTCAAGCCGCGCGGGATTGCCGTCGACATCGATGGCTTCAACGAGGCTATGGAGCGGCAGAAGGAGGAGGCGCGGAAAGCCTGGAAGGGCTCCGGCGAGGCCGCGACCGAGGCTGTGTGGTTCGAGCTGCGCGAGGAGGTCGGCGCCACCGAATTCCTTGGTTATGAAACGGAAT
>QGVC01000223.1 GCA_003242645.1 Pseudomonadota bacterium | reverse complement strand
CCGCTATCGCGAGAAGGAGCAGGCGCTGACGGCGAAGCTCAAGGAGCTGCAGGATCAGCTCGCCCAGCTCGAGCGCGTCGGCGAAGGCGAAACGATCATCCTGACAGATAAAGAGCGGGAGGCCATCGAACGGTTCCGCGCTGAGATGCTGGCCGTTCGCCGAGATCTGCGTGAGGTGAAGCGAGCGCTGCGCGAGGACATCGACCGCCTCGAT
Organism: Pseudomonadota bacterium; assembly: GCA_003242645.1. The sequence continues at coordinate 5,781 of QGVC01000223.1, read as the reverse complement.
GCCTGGCTGAAATTCGCCAATATCGGCGCGGTGCCGTTGCTGCTCGGCGTTGGCGCTACGTGTTGGGCGCTCTTGCGCCGCAGGCGCAAGAGCTGACGACGCCAGTCATTGCTGGGAGATCACGACCATGAAGCCCAAGACGTTCGTGATAACTGCACTGGCCGCTGTCGTATCCAGCATCGCCGCAGTCATCGTCTACACGACGCACAATCAATGGGATCAGGGTCGCATCGCGGGCGAGAAGCTGGTCCCGGCACTGGCGTCGGGTGAGGCCGACGTCCGCAGCCTCGTCATCAGCCACGAGGGTGAAACGATCACGCTCGAAAGCAATGCCGACGGCCAGTGGACGCTCAAGGAACGGGATGGCTACCCAGCCGATCCCGACAAGGTACGCTCCTTGCTCGTGAAGCTGGCCCAGGCCGAGCTGATCGAAGCGAAAACGCGGATGCCGGACCGCCACGCCCTCCTCGAGCTGGAGGACCCGTCGGCCGAAGGGGCCAAGTCCCGCTCGCTCAAGATTTTGGACGGCAACGGAAACGTCGTTGCTGATCTGATCATTGGCAAGCGGCACTGGGAGGCGTTTGGCACGGGCAAGAGCGGCACGTACGTCCGTAAGGCTGGGGATGCGCAGACTTGGCTCGCCAACGTCGAGTTCAACCTTTACGCGCGCATCCGCTCTTGGATTGAGCCGAAAATCTTCGATACGGAGAGCAGCAACATCCAGTGGCTGACCGTTCACATCCCCGGCGAAGAGACCCTGAGGATCGAGCGCGAGGCCGGCGATGATGGCAAAGCCAAGTTCGTCGGTTTTCCCGACGACGTGAAGCTCAAGGATGCCTCCGCGGCGGACGGTATTCTGCGCGCAGCAGCTTATATCGACGCGGACGACGTCCGAAAACTGGACAGCCCGCCTTCGGGCGACGTGAACGTTGTCTCATTCGCTACGAAGGACGGGCTCGAGGTGACGCTCTGGCTGCGCAAGGACGGTGACGATTACTGGCTCTCGTTGGCAGCGACCGGCGATGGTGACGCCAAGGAGACTGCTGAGAAAATCACTCGCCAGACCAAAGGCTGGGAGTACAAGATCTCCAACAGCAAGGCCGGCTCGTTGCTGAAGCGCCGCGCAGATCTGATCGAGAGCAGCTGATCTTCAGAGCGAGAGAGAAATGACCAAGCGCGCCGGACCTCCGGCGCGCTTTATTATTGAGGATTTCTTCGAAAATCGTTTTGGGGCCTCTGAAACGGCTTAGGCGACAATCCCCAACTGAACCAGAATCCGACCGACTACAGCCCATCTGCGCCGAACCGGCGCATCTGCTCAGGTGGGCCTTGACGTTTCACAAGTGCTGTCCGATAAGCCTCATCTCAAGTTCAGCGGTCTACTTCTGATGTCTCAAACATGATTTCTGCCGCGCAGCTTCGTGCGGCGCGGGCTCTGCTCGGGATCGATCAGCGCAAGCTGGCCGAGATGGCGGGCCTGTCTCTGCCGACAATTCAGCGCATGGAAGCGAGCGAAGGCGTGATCCGCGGCAACGTGGATTCGCTCACCAAGCTCGTCTCTGCACTGAATGCCGCGGGCATCGAGTTGATCGGTGAGAACGCCCCAAGCGTGGGCAAAGGTCGGGGCGTTCGCCTCATGGAATGAAAGACAAACAGGGGACGATGACCGGGCCTAACGCCCTCCTGCCCGGCCACAGCCTAAAGATGCGGAGATAAGTGCAAATGGCGATCGGTGCGGTGCTCACGTGCGTGGCGGCACTGCTTGCGCTCGCGGCGGTCGGTGTGGTCGGGCACAACAGACCCATCGCCACTCGCATCGTTTACTCCGCTTCTCTCGCTCTCTCCTCGGTCATCCTGATCGTTGCGATCGTCCGGCTGCTGACGTGGCCCGGCCCGGATCCCGCGACCACTCTGCCCATCGGGCTGCCCTGGATCGGTGCGCGATTTCGAATCGATGCTCTTTCGGCTTTCTTTCTCATCGTCGTCAATTTCGGCGCCGCTGCCGCGAGCCTTTATGCACTCGGCTACGGTGAGCACGAGCAGCAACCCGGACGAGTGCTGCCGTTCTATCCGGCGTTTCTTGCCGGAATGAATGTCGTCGTACTCGCCGATGATGCCTTCAGCTTCCTCGTCGCCTGGGAGTTCATGTCGCTCGCCTCCTGGGCGCTCGTCGTGGCGCACCATCAGGAGGCGGAGAACACGCGCGCGGGCTACATCTACCTGCTGATGGCGAGCTTCGGCACGCTGACGCTGCTCCTCACCTTCGGCCTGCTCGCCGGTCCTGCGGGCGGCTACGGATTCGACGATATCCGCGCGGCTCAGCACGCATCCTGGTTGCCTGGGCTCGTCCTCGCGCTGGCGCTGATTGGCGCTGGATCGAAGGCGGGTCTCGTGCCGCTGCACGTCTGGCTGCCCCTCGCGCACCCTGCCGCCCCGAGCCACGTCTCGGCATTGATGAGCGGCGTTATGACGAAAGTTGCCGTCTATGGCTTCGTGCGCATCGTCTTCGACCTGCTCGGAGGGCCGAGCTGGTGGGCGGGCATGATCGTGCTTGCTCTCGGAGGCATCACCGCCGTCATGGGCGTGCTTTACGCCTTGATGCAGCACGACCTGAAGCGGCTGCTCGCCTACCACACCGTCGAGAACATCGGGATCATCTTCATCGGGCTGGGGCTCGCACTTGCCTTCGGCGCCAATGGCATGCAAGCAGCGGCAGCATTGGCGCTCACCGCGGCGCTCTTCCACGTGCTCAATCACTCGCTGTTCAAGAGCCTGCTGTTCTTCGGCGCAGGCGCCGTGCTGACGGCCACGGGCGAGCGTGACATGGAGCACCTTGGCGGCCTTATTCATCGGATGCCGCTGACGAGCTTCGCGTTTCTCGCCGGTTGCGTCGCGATCTCGGCGCTGCCGCCGCTCAACGGCTTCGTCTCGGAGTGGCTGACGTTCCAGGCGATCTTGCAAAGCCCTGACCTGCCGCAGTGGGGCCTGAAGATCCTGGTGCCCGCGGTGGGCGGGCTGCTGGCACTTTCGGCAGCGCTTGCCGCCACCTGCTTCGTCAAGGCGTTTGGCGTGACCTTCCTCGGCCGGCCACGCTCTGGGGCGGCGATGAGGGCCGAGGAGGTCGACGAGTTCTCGCTCAGCACCATGCTGGGGCTCGCCGTGCTCTGCCTCATCCTCGGCATTCTGCCCGGCCTTGTCATCGACGCGCTGGCGCCGGTTACGCTGTCCCTGACTGGCGGGCGGATGCCCGCGCAATTGGGCGTGGCATGGCTCTCAATCGTCCCGATCGCCGAAAGCCGGAGCTCCTATAATGGGCTCCTGGTGTTCCTTTTCATCGCCATCTCGGCCTGGGTAGCGGTGCTGGTCATCCACCGCTACGCCTCCCACGCGTTGCGGCGAGGGCCCGCCTGGGACTGCGGCTACCCCGATTTCAGTCCGGTCACACAGTATACGGCCAGCAGCTTCGCCCAACCCATCCGTCGCGTCTTCGGCACGCTCGTCTTCCGCGCCCGCGAGCAGGTCGAGATGCCACCGCCTGGCAGCCCTGAGCCGGCGCATCTCACCGTCAAATTGCGGGATCTCGTTTGGGACGGCGCCTACGTGCCGATTGCCGACGCCGTCAGCTTGGCTGCGGATCGCCTCAACGTTCTGCAGTTCCTGACCATCCGGCGCTACCTCAGCCTCGTCTTCCTCGCGCTCGTCGCGCTGCTCCTGGTGCTGGCCTTATGATCCTCCTCGAGCTTCTCGTCCAAGGCGTGCAGATGGCGCTGGTGCTCGCGCTGGCACCGCTGCTCACCGGCTTCGTGCGCAAGGTGAAGGCGCGCTTGCTCCGGCGTCGGGGCCCGCCGTTGCTGCAGCCCTACCGCGATCTCCTGCGTCTGCTGCGGAAAGAAGTCGTGCTGGCGGAGAACGCCTCGTGGCTGTTCCGTGTGGCGCCATACATGATCTTCGCTGCGACCTGGGTCGCAGCCGCGCTCGTGCCGACCTTCGCGACGGGCCTTCTGTTCAGCTGGACAGCGGACCTGATCGCGATCATCGCGCTCCTGGCCAGCGCGCGGTTTTTCCTGGCACTGGCCGGCATGGACGTCGGCACCAGCTTCGGCGGCATCGGGTCGAGCCGCGAGATGATGATCTCGTCGCTCGCCGAGCCCGCGATGTTGCTCATCGTCTTCACCGTGGCGCTGGTGGCCGGCTCGACCCAGCTGTCGACAGTAGCCGCTTACATGACCCTGCCCGAAGTCGGCCTGCGCGTCTCGCTGGCACTCGCGCTGTTCGGCCTCATCATGGTGGCTATTGCCGAGAACGCGCGCATTCCGGTCGACAATCCGGCGACCCATCTCGAGCTGACCATGGTGCACGAGGCGATGGTGCTGGAGTACTCGGGCCGCCACCTCGCGATGATCGAGTTCGCGGCCTCTCTCAAGCTCCTGCTCTACGTCTCGCTCATTGCCTGCCTGTTCGTGCCCTGGGGAATGGCGTCACCGGGCGCTGGTCCGACCGCCTACGTCGTGGGCATCGTCACCTACGTGGCGAAGCTGGCTGCCGGCGGGTTTCTGCTCGCCCTGTTCGAGACGGCCATCGCCAAGATGCGGGTGTTCCGCGTGCCCGAGTTTCTCGGCGGTGCGCTGATGCTGGGCCTCCTGGGCACGCTTTTGCTGTTCGTCTCGCGGAGTCTCTGATGGACCGCCTCGCCTTTGACATCGCGCATCTCCTCGCCGGCGGGCTCGTGCTCGTCAGCCTGACGATGCTCTACCAGGACCGCCTCAACGCGCTCCTCAATGTCTACGCCCTACATGCCTTCGTGCTGGCGCTCTCAGTGGCCTGGCAGGCATTCATCCAGGATGCGCCCCATCTTTACGTCACCGCGGCGATCGCCCTCCTGTTCAAGGCGATCGTCATTCCCGTGGCCCTGCACCGCATCATCCAACGCCTCGGCATCCACCGCGAAATCGAGCCGGTAATCGGCATTGGGCTGACGATGCTCGCCGGCATCGGGCTCGTCGCGCTCTCGATCGTCGTGATGCTGCGAGTGACAGAGGATGCTGCGCCCTTGGCACGCCAGGACCTCGCCTTCTCCCTGTCGGTGGTGTTGCTCGGGCTCCTCGTCATGGTCACGCGGCGTAATGCGGTAAGCCAGGTGGTCGGCTTCATGTCGATGGAGAATGGCCTCGTGCTTGCCGCCACAGGTGCGAAGGGCATGCCGCTGGTCGTCGAAATCAGCGTCGCGTTCTCGATCCTGATCGCCTTCATCGTGATCGGCATCTTCCTGTTCCGCATCCGCGAGCGCTTCGACACGGTCGATATCCGCGCGCTCGATCAGTTCCGGGGTGAGCGCAGATGAGCGAGTTTCTCATGCCCGATCTCGCGCTCGAACCGGTGACGGCGCTGCTGCTGATTCCCGGTATTTCAGCAATCGTCCTTGCGCTGCTGCCGGGATATAAGCTGACGGCACGCCTTAATGTGCTCGCCGCGGGGCTGACCTTCCTCTCCTCCCTGTGGCTTCTGGTGGCGCGGCCGGAGACTGGCACTTACCTGCTGGTCGACGATCTCAACATCGTTTTCGTCGTCCTCGGAACGTTCGTCGGCTTCACGACGAGCGTCTTCAGCGCCAGCTACATCGGCCACGAGCTGAACATCGGACGACTGACTCCGGCGAACCTGCGCTTCTACCACGCGATGTATCAGGCGCTGATGTTCGCCATGAATCTCGCGTTGCTGGCCAACAACATCGGCCTGATGTGGGTCGCGGTCGAGCTGGCGACACTCACCACGGTGCTGATG
>QGVC01000676.1 GCA_003242645.1 Pseudomonadota bacterium | reverse complement strand
AGCCTCGACGGCATACCAAGCGGCGATGGCGATGGCGAGGACGATCCAGATCACAGCACCACCAGCAGCAGATAGATCACGGCGCCGACAGCGGCGGCGATCAGGAAGCCTTCGGTGGGTCTGCGGTCTTCTTTGGTCATGACGTTCTCCCGGCCGTCCGTGGCGCTCACTTAAGTCCTGCTTGTTTGAGCTTCGTGTTCAGCACCTCAACGAGCTGGCAGAGTTCGGACATGGCCCGCCTCTGCCGCGCGTCGGCGTCCTCTAGGAATTTCTCGATGAGCCAGTGGATCGGCGTCACGTCGCCGGTCGCGGTAATCAGGTCAGGCAGGAGCTTGAGCGGGAAGTTGACGTTGTCGTTCGGGTTCTCCGCGAGCTTCCGAGACAGTTCTGACGGGCTCATCTCGACCTCTGCGGCAACGACCTTGAAGGGCTTCCCGCATCCGTAGACGCTCGCCTTGACGCAGTCCAGGAAGCGCGGAAACTGCTCCGTAAGTCCCGGAGTGAAGTCAATTTCTAGTTGCGTCTTACCGTTCACTGAACGTCTCTGAGCGAAAGTTTCAGTGCGTTTCAGGTGCTAGCCCGGCTACAAAAAACCGCGCACTGTAGCGCGGCCCAAAAAGAATCAACCCGCCTTGCGGCGACGACGCGATGACCGGAAGAACAACGCCAGCTTGTCGAATACATGGACGCTCGCGTTCTTCGTATCGCCCCGAGCAATTCGGGTCAGAGTCGAGTACGGAACGTCCGCCCCCTCTGCGACCTCCCGAAGCGTCAGCTCCGTCCGGCCCAATTCGTGCATCACGTAGCTGTAGGTCGTCTGTTTCATCGCCCCTTGATAGTACGCTCAGAGTTGAGCGTCCGCAAGCCATAAATGAGCGGGGCTCTCCGATAAGATGCAACCCCATGTCACAGAAGAAGAATCAGGAACCCGCGCACGTCGTGAGGGTCGTCGCGCATAACATCGTGACGCGGATGCGTGCACGCTGGCCGAACCTGCCCAGCGACGAGCAGCGGCTAAAGAAGATCCAACAGGCGACCGGGATCAGCATCCCTACGCTACGCAGGATCGTCCGCCCGAGCTCGTACCCAACCTATCAGTCGCCCTCGATAGTAAAGGTCGAGCGGATTGCTATGGCTCTGAGGTGTGAAACTTACGAGCTATTTGTAGACCCCGACGACGGGGCCATTGCAGAGTCCGACGAGTAGACCGGCACACGCTCTAACGCCTCGCGCAAAGACCGAGCGCGTCGAGCAATCTCCCGAACAAGCTCCGGCGGCGCCTCCCCGCACACGTCGAAACTATCAAGTACCTCCATAGCAGCGCCAACGTCAGCGTAGATCGCGTCTTCTAGCTCTTTCACGTCTGCCCCCTCGCATCGGCTTCCCATAATCCGAAGCTGCTTCGCCAATCCTACAACATCGTCCCCCTTGTCGCTCACTTTTGAGTTGACGCCGCTCAAAGATGAGCGTATAACTGCCCTCATGTTGCCCAAATCGCTGCCTGCACGCCTGCGACGAGCCATCCGGGAAACCAGATACTGCGCGGTGACGAGCCTGAGATCCAGGAAGCCGTTAACGGAAATGATTCTCGCAGCATCGAGGGGCCGATCAGAGCAAGTACCAAGCCAGGAGCCAAGCCATGAACGGACCTAACTCCCGCCTCCCCGCCGAAGTCCGGCTCGCCCGCATGCAGCT
>QGVC01000222.1 GCA_003242645.1 Pseudomonadota bacterium | reverse complement strand
CTTTGGGTGGCTCGGGAATGTGTATAAAAGACAGGTCGAGAACGGAGAGGTCGTGGTGATTACGAAGAAGAATGGGCTCGAGAGCCACCGCCCATTCCCCATGCGCCCCGCCCGGCCCTGCATTTTCGAGTACATCTATTTCGCCCGCCCCGATTCCATCGTCGGCGGGCGAAACGTTTACGAGGTTCGAAAACGGATGGGCTTCGAGCTGGCCCAGGAGGCTCCAGCTGACGCTGATGTCGTCGTGCCCGTGCCCGACTCCGGCGTTCCCGCGGCCATCGGTTATGCCCAAGCCTCGTCACTGCCATTCGAGCTTGGCATTATCCGAAACCACTATGTCGGCCGCACCTTCATCGAGCCGGAGCAGCGCATCCGCCAGCTTGGCGTGAAATTGAAGCACTCAGCCAATTCCGCTGCGATCCGCGGCAAGCGCATCGTGTTGATCGACGACAGCATCGTGCGCGGGACGACCTCGAAGAAGATCGTCAATATGATGCGGGAGGCAGGTGCGCGAGAGGTGCACATGCGGATTGCCTCCCCGGAGATCAAATACGGCGACTATTACGGAATCGACACGCCGTCGCGAAAGGAGCTGCTGGCGGCAAATCTTTCGCTCGAAGAAATGTGCGCGTTCATCGGAGCCGATTCGCTGCAGTTCCTTTCCGTCGATGGGCTGTACCGCGCCATGGGCTACGACGGGCGGGACAACATCAATCCGCAATTCAGCGACCATTGCTTTACCGGCGACTACCCGACCGAGCTGACTGATCTGAATGGCGGCTCCCTGCCCCGCCAGTTGTCGCTGCTGGCCGAAGCCGGTTGATCCGACGTCGCTGTTCACCACTCAGGCTTGCGCCAAACGATTGGGATATGATCTCCTTCAGGTGGAAGCGGTGTGCGCTTGCACTGGAGCGTTTGCGCGTCTGATCAGGAGAACGGGAGGCCCATTATGGTTGGGAAGCGTTGCCTGGCCGCGGTGATTTTCGTTCTGGCTGCCGGCGCCGCGGACCAGAGCTTCGCGAGCCGCATCCATACGGGTGATGAGACGGGAACGTTCCACGCGCGCTTCTGCCCGGAGCTGGTTTCGATCCTCGGCCAATCAGAGCTCGCCTACACCTGCCAGGCCTCGACGGGAACGTCTGCAAATGTCCGGGAGGTCATGGCGTCTCCCTCCGACCTGGCCTACGCCCAATTGGATATCTTCGCTCGCGAGCTGGAACGCCTGGACGGTGCGGGTGCGATCATTCCCATTCGCAAGGACGACGCCCGCCAATGCCTCTTTGCCGTAACCAAACGGCGGGAACTGCAAAGCTTCGGCGAGCTTTCAGCGCTTGCTCCCGAGCTCAAATTCCATTTGCCGCCGGAGGACTCCAACAGCTCAGGAACCTTCAGAATTTTGCAGGAGATCGATCCTGCGGGGCTAGGCCGGGCCGCAGCTGTCCAGCATGAGGCGAGTGCCGAAGATGCGATCCGCGCCGCCCTTGCGAGCGAAAACGCCGTCGCGTTTTTCGTGGAGTTTCCGAACCCGAACGATACCCGGTTTACGCTGGTGCGTGAGCTGGGCGGGCACTTTGTGCCCATTATCGATCGAGAAATCCTGCGCCACCACATTGGCGGCGAAAAAGTTTATTTCGCCCAGGAAACGCAGGTCTCCAATGCGGAATGGCTCAAGAGCGCCCGCAAAGCCGTGACCGCCTGCACGCCAATGGTGCTTTTCACGGGCGCTCCTGAAAAAATCACTGAGCCCAAAGCCCGACAGGATCACGAGGACATGATTGCGACTGTCCGGGCGCTGCGGACAGAAATGCTGCTCCCACAGGAGAGCACCTTCGCGCGCATCCTTGCTCGCACTAAGGAGCTTTCAGCATCAAGTGCCGAGAAGCTCATGCAGGCCTCTGAACGCGCCAAGGAGCGAGCAAGGCCGTATATTCAGGATGCCAAGGAGGTTACGGAACGAGCCATCGAGGCGGCCAAACCCACTCTCGATAAAGCCAAAGAGTATGGTCGCAAGTTCTATGAGCAGGCGCGGGAAGGGCTGAAGGGCCTCATGGATTCGAACTCCGAGACGGAGCCACCGGCTGCCCAGCCCGAAGAGCCTCGGAACGAGCCGCAGCAATAACGCGGCCGATTAAATTTGTTGACCGGAGCGGACGAGCTGATGACCAAACGCCTCGAAGGCCGCATTGCCCTCATCACCGGAGCCTCGCGCGGAATCGGACGTGCCGTTGCTCTGGCTTTTGCACGCGAAGGCGCGCACGTGGTGCTGCTCGCGAGAACTCAAGGGGCACTTGAGGAGCTTGACGACGAGGTCCGCGAGCAAGGCGGTACGGCCACGCTCCTGCCGCTGGACCTGCGCAACGGCGAGAAGCTCGACGGCTTGGGCCCCACACTCTACCAACGCTGGGGCAGGCTCGACATCCTGGTCGGAAACGCCGGCATCCTTGGACCACTTTCTCCGCTCGGGCACATCACCACGGATGCCTGGATGGACGTCATGAATATCAATCTCAATGCCAATTGGCGTTTGATCCGCACCTGCGATCCGCTTCTGCGCAGGTCGGATGCCGGCCGGGCGATCTTCGTCACATCTGGCGCGGCCTCAGGAAATCACGCGTACTGGGGACCTTATGCGGTTTCGAAAGCGGGCCTCGAGGCGCTGGTGAAGACCTATGCGCGAGAGATCGAGCGCACGTCCATTCGCGCCAACCTCATCAACCCCGGACCGATTCGCACAGCCATGCGGGCCAAAGCCTTTCCGGGCGAAGATCCCTTGAAATTGCCGCCGCCGGAGGAACTTGCTCCTCTTTTTGTCGAGCTGGCCAGCCCAGACTGCACGCTCAACGGCGAAATTATCAATTTCAAGGAATGGAAGGCTGCGCGCGAAATAAGCGGCGAGTGACATCGGCCTTCCAGGGCGTTTCGGTCGAGATATTAGAAAATCCGGCATCTGCTGAACCGGGCACGCAAAAAGGCGTTCTTCATTTTCCTTCTCTAGGCTCACCGAGGAGCACCCTTTTTGCGAGCCACCGGTATCATCAACGAACAGGCCGGCACGGTCTTGGAGCTTGGCTCTGAGATCGTAGAAGGTTTAGCAGACCGCTTCCGGGCACGCGGTCACGAGCTGGAGGTGCAGCTCGTCTCGCCGGACGAGATCGAAAAAGCACTAAAATCTGCCGCTGCCCGACCCGACATCGATGCTGTGATCGTCGGTGGTGGCGATGGCTCGCAAAGCCTCGCTGCGTCGCTGTTGGCTGGCACCGGCAAAGCACTGGGCGTGCTCCCCTTGGGCACCATGAATCTGCTGGCCCGCGATCTCGAGATGCCATTCGATTTGAAAGAAGCCGTTGATGCGCTGGCGGAGGCTCAAGTCGATCTCATCGATCTCGGAGACCTCAACGGCCGCACGTTCCATTCCTTAGCGGGGCTCGGATTTCTCGCCCGTATGGCGCGTGAGCGGCAGCGGGCGCGTTTTGAGCTCCCGTTCGCGCGCTGGCTCGCCTTCGCGTTGGCGCTTTGGCGAGCCATCACTCGAATTGATCGGATGTTGCTCGAGATCGAAACCGAAGATGGCAAGCTTGTTCGCCGCTGCTCGGCGGTGCTCGTCACCAACAATATTTACCGCGAGAGCGAGTGGACCCGCGAGCGGATGAAGGACGGCTTGCTCGAGGTCCACGTCGTGCGCGGCTGGACATGGCTGCCGCTGGCCAAAGCCGGCTTCGATCTCGTGCTCGGCCGCTGGCGCCAGAAAGGGCGTATCGAGTCCATTTCAGCACGAGAAATCACCATCACCCCGCGCAGGCACCGAATCCCCGTGTCAATCGATGGCGAAATTGTCTTCGAGCACACACCACTGCAGTTCAGGGTGAGACGAGCGGCTCTGAAAGTCTTACGCCCAATCAAGCTGGTGCCACCCGCCTGACCTTCCTCGCTCGAAAATTTGGCTGGCATCCGATCCTGAACATCGTTCATTATTAGAGTGGCTGACCGCATGCCGGGAGCGGGGGCCGGGTGCTGTGAAGTTTGCACGATTGCGTCAGGCCGCTTTGCGGCCGAAATTTCTGCGTCAATGGAAGCGCTGGAGCAGAGTCTTTGGTGTAAGCCTCCTGCTTACCGGCTGCTCGGCCGGCTCTGGGCCGGAGATCCAGTTGGCCTCGTTGTCCCATCAGCCGGTAACGATTGCAGCGAACGCGGACGTGAATGCGGTTGCTCCGATCCGCGAGCTCGTGCTTCGGCACGCGCCCTACAAGCAGGTCGCTCCCGATAGCGGAAAGCCAAACACGAAAATCGGCCGAACCCCAGGTTCCGCCTGCGAGGTGATCCGCTTTTTGACTCTGTTCTCCCGCGCAGATCCCTCCGATGCGCAGGCTCTTGCGAAGGCCAAGTCGCTCGCCGATTGGGTCATCAGCCTTCAGGAAACGAACGAGAGCAGCATGGTGTATGGGGGCGTGCCTTCAACGCCCGATCTGGCCCCGCCGGCCAACCGCTATTTCTACGCGATAGACGCAGGTTTCTGCGGCACGGCCATGTTCGAGTTGTACGATCTTACGAAGGACGAAAAGTACGCACGCGCCGGCCTGCGCTTCGCTGATTTTCTCGTGAATATGCAAAGTGGTTCGCGGCGTCCCTACGCGCGGCCTGCCGGAATGACCGATGGTTTTTGCGAGTTCATCGTCGATGCCGGCCCGGAACCCGCCTGGAATTGCGATCGGCACGTAAAGACGCTTTCCGCATTGCCCGTGCTGCGCCGGGCGTCAATTTACTCCGGCAAGCCTCATTACGAGGCGGCAGCGGCATCGGCTCGCGCATTTCTTGTTCCAGGGCTTGCCGGCGCGTGGGAGTACGCCGACGCCGCGGCACTTTCTGCGTGCCGCCAGCGTGAGTGCCCTAATGTCTGGCGTCGAATTAAAGGGCCTAATGGGGAGCCGGACTACTTCGTTTATGGCGACACGCTCGCATACGCCCTGCGCGGTCTCTTCGAGTACGAGGGTCCCTCCTCGGACGTGCGGAGACTTTACCAGGACTTCAGCAGCTACCGCGGCAACAATCCCAAGACGCAGAGGTATGATGGCCGCGTTGCCTTCGCTGGCTATCTTCATCCCGCCAGCAGGTCGCCGGACCCATTGAGCGGCTATTACGACCTCGTGACGCTCGGTATTCTCCACGGTCTGCGACGGAACATCAGCCCCGATCACTACGCTGTCGCCGACCGCGTGTTGCGCACCCACCTCGCGAATGCGGCCCAGCTATCCTGGCGGATGGAGATGGACCTCAGCATGCCTGAGAGCGAGTTCGTCGATCTGACGACGCTGGCCAACATCGGCGAGGCGCTGCTCATGCCGCCAGCAGCCGCGCGACCGTGAGCAAAGGCACTGGCGCCAGCTCAGGTATATTGCCCGCCGCTCGCGAGCACCCCCGCAGTGTCGCCCGGAAAATACTCCGGACCCGCTCCATTCACATTGATCACCGCATTGAGCATTGCCTGATAGCGCGGGCCCGTCGCCGTGCCGGACCAGGTCACGCCGTACGACGTGATAAGGCCCGTTGACTGCGCATGGGCAAAGCCGAACGGAAAATCCGGTGTACCGACGATGTTCACTGAGCCCAGCGCATAGAAAATGTGCCCGCCCGCATCCGCATAGAGATGGTGCGGGGCCGCTCCTTCAATGCTGATCTCGCCGCCCAGCATCTCCACGAAGGCGCCGTTGTCCGCCCCGATATGGCGGAAGCTGCAGGAGCCGAACGCATTTTTGCCGGTCAGAAAGACGACGGCACCATTGCGTGCCCACACGCCCACGTCACCGCTGATCTTGAGGCCTTCGAGCCTCACCTTTGCGCCCGCTCCATCCACCAGGATCGCGTTGGCACCGGTGACAGCGATCTCGACATTGGATGGAGCGGCCGGATTGCCGATGATGTTGAGCTGTGACCCGTCAAACATCGCACGGTTGATCCAACCGCCGCTGGTGTAGATCCCGTCTGCCACCTGAATGGTAAGGTGTGGCCCGGCACCACGAAATTG
>QGVC01000675.1 GCA_003242645.1 Pseudomonadota bacterium | reverse complement strand
GTTGAGCACGGCATGGCGGATCTCGCATTGACCATCCGGCCGGCGAAGCTAAAGGAGTGCCGTTTCGAAGAGCTCGGTGCCGACAGACTCTATCTGGTGTGCCCGCCGGATCATCCGCTCATGAAAAAGGAAAAAGTGAGTTGGCGTGATCTCGCGCCTTATCCGTTTGTTGGGCTCTCTCGCGGATCATCCGTCCGCAGAATGACCGATGCAGCATTCGTCAACCGCGAGATTTTCATCGAGCCCGCCTATGAGCTTGAGCAAATCCCGTCCGCCGTTGCGCTGGTCGAAGCTGGGCTCGGTATTTCCGCGCTTCCTGCTTTGACGCTCACAATGGTCAGAGGTGCGCGGGTCGCGACAAAGCCGCTTTTCGATCCCGTAATGAAAAGGCGAATCGGCGTCGTCACGCTCGCAGGTCGTCAGCCGTCAAATTTCATCTTGAGCTTTATCAAGGTGCTGCGGGAAACCTTCAATGAGCTCCGGCTCAATTCAGGCAGAGATTCGGAACTTCGTTTTCCTCACCCCATGAGGGTGCCTTTTCCTCGCCAAAGTTGACCCCAAAAGGGACACGCCACTTCATCGACGAGGAAGAGGAATGGACTACCTTGTGCTTCTGACCGGATTGGCGTGTGCATTGGCGCTGGTGGGGCTCGGAGGTGCATTCTATGAGTTCACCGTCGTGGACCCATTCTGGCCAAAGCGCCCCGATCTCATCCAACCGCAGCGCGGCGGAATTTCGAGAAAGCAGTTCTGGATTCCCGCGCATATTTCGTTCGAAATCGTGCTGATCGTAACGCTGATCGTCGCGTGGTCGGCTCCAGACGTCAGGTTTTGGCTGATCGTCGCCGTGATAAGCCACGCAACCATGCGAATCTGGTCGGCATTCGATTTCATCCCGAAGGCGCTTGCTTTCGAGACCGCCGATCCGCAGAGCGTCACTGAAACTGAGGCTCGGAATTGGACCCGCCGCAGCATCATGCGGTTGCCATTGGCTTTGCTGACCTCTTTCGCGACGCTGGCAGCCTTTTTCGAGACCGCTCGATTGTCCTAATTCGATGCCCCTCGAATGAGTCGAGCGACGTACTCGCCAATGGCGAGCGCGGCGGTCAGACCTGGGCTTTCGATGCCAAAAAGCATGACAAGCCCGGGGTGGCCGTGCTGCGCCTCGGCGTGGATGGCGAAGTCCGGCACAGGCTCGCCCTCGCGATAGAGTTTCGGGCGAATTCCTGTGTAGTCAGGATGCAGCCTTTCTGGATCGAGCCCTGGATAGTAGGTCCGAATGAAATCGAGAAACTGCGCCAGCTTCTCGGGCTGAAATGTGTAGTCGATCTGCGGAATCCACTCGATATCGGGGCCGAATTTGCAGCGGCCGGACAAGTCCACGGTTGCGTGGAGGCCCAGCCACGCGCCGTGCGGCATGGGATAAATGTGACGGCTGAAGGGCGAGCGGCCGGACAGGGCGTAGTATTGTCCCTTTGCGTAGTAGGTCGGTGGGGGCCGGTACCCAGAAGGGTACTCCATCGTCTCAGCAAGGCGTGAGGCGTGCAGCCCGGCAGAAATGACAAGCTTGTTGCACGTCACCGTTGTTTCAGAGTCGCCGGGCGCTCCGATGGCGAGAGAGAACAGTCCAGGCTTGACCGCCGTGATGCTCCGAACCGGGCTGTTCAGCACAAGCTGCGCGCCGTCCGCTTCCGCATGACCGAGC
>QGVC01000674.1 GCA_003242645.1 Pseudomonadota bacterium | reverse complement strand
GCCTCACGCAGGAAGCCGATGATCTGTTCCTCGGTAAAACGCTTCTTCACGTCCAATCTCCTTGTCGTTGGGGATTGGACTCTAGATCGCCGTGCTACTCAAATACGGGGGGACGTCGGCAACTCCTCAAGGAGTCCCCAGAGCTCGATGGAGCTGACTTAGATCAATTCGAGATCCGTGATGCGTATCCGATAGCTATCCCCTTGAAAGTCGCTGCCGAAGTGAGTTGGATAGTCTCCGATCTTCGGATGCATCTCTTCTTCAACAACACCCCTCGAGAGTTCATCACGAGCGACGATCCGGTGATCGCGCACAACCAATACTGTGAAGGTATTACTCACTTGGGCGTGACGGGGCTCAACAATAGAGGATTGCAGCTATTCTGGCCGATTTCGCCGAAGCATCTCGTCATGCTCTTTGACGCCGTTGTCTATAAGGTCGATCGCGCAGACCAACAGATCTGCACCACGACGCTATCCGACGAGAGAGATGTCGTCCAACTCAATTCACTCCAGATTCTGAACGCGCACGAGAATGTCTATTTCAAGGAGGCAACCCCCAAAATAGAGCAACACTGCGCCATACTCGGCCGAGAGAGGCGGAAACGGTATGTTTTTGTGGAGGCAGAAGGTCCGCCGGAGGCGAGTGGCGCACCGTCACGAATTGTTCACCAATTCGAACGACTCCTCCCACATCGCCTCAATGTAGGTGCAATCAGAATTCGCAAGGATGCACTGCGCGTGCCGTTGGCAGAACGGGCAGATTACTTTAGACATGAGATTGGTTTGCACGGTGCAACTGAGGTACCGCGGAATGCTCCTGCAGGGCGATATCAGATCAAGAAGATCACCGAAAAATAGGCGACCTTCACAAGCGTACGGCCCATTGAAGCAGGCAAGTATCGATGAAGCGCTCAGGTTTTCCGTGAGTGTGGATGCGGACTTCTCTTGGTGAATTGGCGCGTTTTGAAGGCATGCGTCATATGGAGAGGTGCGGGGTTTCGCTATCCTTCGCATCAAGGCTTTCGCAAAGTACAGGGCACTCGAGGAGTGCGAAGTTGCATTTCCATCCGTGGAATCGCTTCCGGATCGCGGCTCGCCCTGTGACACCAGCCGAAGCGCGCTTATGCGCTGCTGGTGTTAAGGAAAGTTGTGCAAGCGGAAACCACCGCGCAAGACCGCGATGGCCGGCTCGTTGCGCGCGTGTATCGAGGGAAACGGGAGGCGAATGCCGAGCTGGTAACGCTCGATTATGCGTGGGCTGCTGGCAGATATCTGCGGCAAGAGGACTCCGGGTGCTGCACCTTTGAGACCGCAGCACGCGAAGCACGAAGCGGGGTGTGGCGGCTGACACCTCACCAGCTAATTGCCCCTTGGGGCTGGCGTCGGCGCAAGAAGCTTCGCGCCTTCACCGATTACAGCCAAGAGACACCGGCGAGCTGCGTTGCAAGCCTCGGGTTGAGGGAGCCCGTATTCCTTTGTGTCGCCCGTCGGAAAGCGCCCGGTGTTTCGAGAATGGAAACGAGCGTTTCCGTTCTGGAAACAGACGTAAGGCGTAAGCTGTTGATTGCGCAGAGGACACCGCCCGTCTGCCCGCGGTGTCTCAGGCGGGGACCCGGCCGAGGCAGATCTTAGTCGTTCGGGACGATCTGCACTGATTGCAGCCAGGCACGGATCGCGAACGGATTCACCCGTCGTGGGAACCGG
>QGVC01000221.1 GCA_003242645.1 Pseudomonadota bacterium | reverse complement strand
CTGCGGGCGCGCCAACGACATCATGAAGGCGCTCGGCTATCGTGTCGCCCCACAAGAGGTCGAGGCGGTCCTCGCCCAGCATCCCTCCATAGCGGAGGTCGCCTGCGCCGAGGTTCAGGTTCGCCCTGATGTGAGCGTCATCGGTGCTTTCGTCGTTCCTCGCCCCGGCGCGGCTCCCGACGCGGACGATATCAAGCGCTTCGCTGCAGAGCGGCTCGCTGCCTACAAGTGCCCGCGCGAAGTCTTTTTCCTCGACGCGCTGCCTCGCACGGCCAATGGCAAGCTACGCCGAGTGGAGCTGAGAAAATGGCGACCAGCTTCCGCAGCGGCCGGTCAGTCCAAATGACGGAACAGTCCATGACAGACGTAGCGACGACCGATCCTACCCTCCGCTGGGCCATCGTAGTTGCCGGCCTCATCGGGGCAGCCGGCGTCGCCATGGCAGCCGCCGGGGCACACGGCGGGGATCCCCACCT
This sequence comes from Pseudomonadota bacterium, assembly GCA_003242645.1. Next base: position 5,645 of record QGVC01000221.1, on the reverse strand, counting down.
GCTCGGGACGGCCTCGACGATCTGCTTCGCCCATGCCCCCGCTTTGCTCGCGCTTGGGCTCGCTGGCCGTCAGGTTCGGCTTGCCCAGCTGAGCGCGGCCCTGCTCGCTCTGGGCACGGCGCTCTTCGCAGGCGACCTCACTATGCGGGCCTTCTTCGGCGAAAGGCTCTTTCCTATGGCCGCCCCCATCGGCGGCTCGACGACGATCATCGCCTGGCTGGTGATCGCCATAGGCGCCCTCCTGCCCCGGCGCCGCAACTAGCTTCCGACTTGTATATCGGCGGCACCACTAAAGCAGCCCACGCCGCGCGAGGTTGCGCATGAGATCCGCTGTTCCGAAGGTCCACGGCGGCGCTTTGTCCGACGTCGTCATGCGATTGACCAAGCTGCCCAGCTCGGGAGCGCGGATGGTGACGATGTCGCCGACCTTGTGCGTGAAGCCCATGCCCTTGGCGTCGCGGTCCTCGGTCGGCGCGAACATCGTGCCCAGAAACAGCACTGCGCCGTCCGGGTACTGGTGAATCTCTCCCATCATCTCACCGACGAGATCCGCCGGATCTCGCGCAATCTCGGCCATGCTTGATGTGCCGTTGAGCTGAAAGCCGTCCGGTCCATCCACGGTCAGCTGCACCTCCATTCGGCGCACGGTGTCGAGGTTGAACGTACCATCGAAGAACCGGATGAAAGGTCCGATGGCTGTGCTGGCGTTGTTGTCCTTCGCCTTGGAGAGCAGAAGCGCCGAGCGCCCCTCGAAATCGCGCAGGTTTACGTCGTTGCCTAAAGTTGCGCCTACGATGCGGCCCTTCGACGAAACGACGAGGACCACTTCGGGCTCGGGATTGTTCCAAGTGGAGCGCGGATGGAGACCGGCGTCCATGCCGTGACCGACGGCGGACATCGGTTGCGCCTTGGTGAAGATCTCTGCGTCCTCCCCGATCCCGACCTCCAGATACTGCGACCACGCACCTTGCGCGATCAGCACGTCCTTGAGCGCCAGCGCCTCGCGTGAGCCAGGCTTCAGACGCCGGAGATCTCCGCCGAGCTCCTTCTCCACTTGCACACGGATGGCTTCGGCCTTCTCTGGTGCGCCCTTGGCCTGCTCCTCGATCACCCGCTCCAGCAGCGAGCGGACAAACGTAACGCCCGCAGCTTTGATCGCCTGCAGATCGATCGGCGCCAGCAGCCAGGGTTTGGAGGAATCGCGGTTATCGTGGGGTGTGTTGGCGAGAATGTCAGCCAGGGCACCGATGCGCTCGCCCTCGCCGGAGCGAACGATGTCCGCCGGATCGTCCGCCTCGCACAGGTCGCGCATGGTGGGCGCGATGCGGCTGATGTCATAAACGCCGTCACTTCGAACGGCCACCACGGACGGGCCAGCAACATCCGGGCGCCACACACGCCCTGCCAACGCGCCGGCAGTGCCATCCCTGGGTAACGCTACCTCCTCCGTCATCCGTTCACGCATCGGACGCTCTCCTTGTTCCTTTTGGTCGGCTCACCCTATCAGGCGAATTGGTGACTCCAAAGCTTTCGCGCTTCGCGCCATCACATGGCGTCATCTTCCTCCATGTGCAGCCGCGAAGCCGCCGACTTTACCCGTGACCATGCCTAAGCCACTATGCGGGCTTCCCCAATTCCAATGAGATCGTGAGAAGGACATGCAGCGCTACAGGCAGGCTTGCCTCCGAGCGCCGTCGCAAACCGAGGAGTCAGGCGGCAGGGCTCAACGCATGCCTCAGACGCAGCGCGCCTACTATGAACTGCGCCGGCGCATCCTCGACAACGAGATGCCACCCAACGCGCAATACCTGGAGCAGGAGCTCGCGGACGCTCTCGGCATGAGCCGGACGCCGGTTCGGGAAGCCCTCATTCGTCTGAGCGATGAACGGCTGGTCGAAATCCGGCCGCGCCATGGGGCACGAATTCTGCCCGTGTCCGTGGACGACATGCGCGAGATCTACGAGATGATGACCGAGCTCGAGGCCTTCGCCGTGCGCAAGCTGGCAGAGCGCGGCCTATCCCGAAGCGAGCTCCGTCAGCTCGAACAGGTCCTCGCCGATATGGATGAGGCGCTGGCGCGCGACGATCTCATGGGCTGGGCACGTCATGATGAGACCTTCCACGCGCTGCTCGTCGACCTCGCAGGGAACTCGCGACTGAGCCAGGTCGTCGCAACGTTTCGCGATCAGGCGCACCGCGCACGCATGCAGACCCTCCGGCTGAGGCCAAAACCCGTCGACTCGAACCGCGATCACGCTGCCGTCGTCGAGGCGATCCGCCAGAGAGATCCGGAAACGGCCGCCGCGACCCATCGGCAGCATCGCCAGAAAGCTGGAGCGCAGTTGTTGATGCTTCTGGCGCGTTGCGGAAGCGAGGGTCTCTAAGAGATGCACGCCGCGTGACGAGTTATCAGGAGCCGAATGCCGGAGCCTGTCTCCGGCTTTCGTCGGAGGGTTCGGATAAGTCCGGCGGCACCGACTCCAGGAAGTGTGAGCGCAGATCAACCGTTGAGGTGCGCCCGACCTTGGCGCTGTGTTCCTCCAGCCATTTCCTCGCTTCGGTCTTCCCTGCTTCGTAAAGATACGAGAGCAGCGCCTTGTCCGGCTTGAGGGCACTGCCAGCCCGAAGGCTGGCGGTGTAGCGGCTCGCCTCGATGAGATGGAATCGGTGCCGCTTGAGACGCGCCGCGCGGGTCTGTCTCCCGGAAAACCAGCCGATCGGAGTCTCCTGCGCCGCCACGATTTCCCTGATGTCCCTCAGCAGCGGCTGACTGAATGTGATCGCGTTGACGCGGCCTGCAATCTCGGCTGCTGTTCGTGGGATGTTGGAATGCTGAAGCGGCGTGAGCTGAACGAGCAGTGTGTCCTCGACCGGGCTTTCCGAGACCAGCGTGACGAGATCCGGATTGGCTGAAAAACCTCCGTCCCAATAAGCCCGGCCATCGATGACCACCGCATGATGCAGCGTCGGCAAGCAGGCCGAAGCCAGGACGGCGTCGATGGTGAGTTCGGCTCGCCGGAAAAGCCGGGCGCGGCCTGTCGAAACGTCTGTAGCCGCGATGAGAAGCTCCACAGGCGCTGCGGATCGGATACGCTCGAAGTCGATATGCTCCGCCAACAGCCGACGCAGCGGATCAAAGCCTAGGGGATTGAACTCGTAGGGCGAGAACAGGTTGGCCACCGTGGAAACCGGCGCCGCTCGCGAGAAGCCGAACAGAAATGAAGTGAACCGCAAGAACTCAGGGATACCGGCTGCCTCGACGGCTTCCCAGACACGTCGCAAGGTGATCCGCGCTTCGCTGCGACCGCCCTTCGCGAGCCCCGATGCAACCGCAGCGGCATTGACGGCACCGGCGCTCGTGCCGCTGATCCAACCAACGTCCAGGGTTTCGTCCCGCAGCAGCTCGTCGAGCACGCCCCAGGTGAAGGCGCCGTGCGCGCCTCCGCCCTGCAGCGCCAGATTGATCCGCCGCCGATTTCCCTTCCCCACTTTCAGACCGCCCCGCTTGCTGCCCTCGTTCGTCTTTCATCGGAAAGATGGCAGCTCGGAGGCTGCCAAGAGAACGGCAATCCGTCGAAACGGATGAGGCCGGCCGCGATTCCGACGCACCGGGCGGGACTGGCGGATGACGACAGCGAATGTTGCCGTTGATGCTCTGACGAATTTAGCCCGCACATTCGCGTTTCTCAGGTCATTTCAGGGTGAGTCCATCAGCAAGCTGCTGATAATCGAAAGTCCAGCGCAGGCCTGCGTACGCGGCAATTCCAGCAGTCGAAAAGCCAAAGACCTCCTCGTAATCCTGGTCAAGCAAGTTCTCAACGCGGCCGTAGATCTCGAGACCGGGGTTAAGTTCGTAGGATGCCGCGGCGCTGACGAGCCAGTAGTCGTCAAGGGTCAGGCGACCGACTGGGAAGAAGGACGGAGCACCGAAGACCTGATTCACGGATTCACCATTGTAGACCACCCCCAAATTGAGTTCCCCGCGACCATCATCAAAGATATAATACAGGTCGGCTCGTCCGGCGTGGTTCGGTCGCCGCACTTCAGGCTTACCCTCACCATCTAATGCTTCTAGGTAGGTGTACGTCAGCCCGAGGTTCAGGCTAGGCGTCAATCGAAACCGGCCGGTTAATTCAATGCCTTCCCGCTTCGATTTGCCTGCTACGTTCACTGGTTTAAGACAAAGACCACCTCCCAAGTGCGTTGGACATTCCTCGAAGTTGCTTTTCCCATCGATCAAGTTGACTAAGCTCGTAGAGAAGTAGGTTGCATCAAAAATAACCTTTCCTCCGAGAAATGAGAACTCCAGGCCGATATCCCAGCCTTTCGACTCTTCGGGTTTCAAATCCGCATTGGCAATAAAGAACGGATTCACCCCGAATTGTTCCATCATAGAGGGTGCCCGAACTCCGGTTCCGACACTCGCGTGGGGTCGAAATCCAAACTCGGGAAACAGAATTGATGCAGTTCCGCGCCAAGTCGTGAAGTTTTCGAATGAGTCGTTGTCGTCATGCCGCAGCCCGGCTGAAAGAAAGATCCTTTCAAAGAACTCGCCGCGCCACTCACCGGCGAAGCCAGTTTGCTTGCGTGAGGCCTCGACCACTCCAAAGTCTGTTTCGTTCTTGAAGGATTCCTGACCGAAGTCGACAAGCCCACTAATGGCGTGCCGCGCACCGATCCCCGGCGTACTGAAGCGATAAGTCGTCAAATATGAAAGCTTAACGAGTCATCTTTGGTGATTTGCACCACCGGAGGACCAAAGCCATTTCCAAAGCCCGAGCCATCCCATGGCTCTTCATCGAAATCCGCAATTATGGCATCATGCCTGATCGTTTGATTACGGGATATTCGAAATAGGTGCGTCAGGTTGCCGTCCAGCGTATCCCAACGTAGGCTCGCTCCCATCAGCAACACCGCCGCACTATAGCGGGAAAAGCTATCGCTGGCGATGATCCAATCGCCTCCGTTTTTAAACCTGCTATCAAAACCGGTTTCGTCGTCCCGGTCGAGGTGCTTGTCCGAGCGGCGGATGTTCAGATCAAGGCGGATATTATTAGACAGCATTGCGCCGGCGCTCGCCGAGAACGAGGTGATGCGATAGCCGTCATCTTCTCCGAGTAAACCCTCTGGCGCGATATTGTATCCGTCGCTGCGCTGATGCTCCACTGTCGCCGACGCCCAGGCGCGTTCGTTTCCTCCGGAAACACGCGCCGCACCACCTTTCGTGCCGAATGAGCCTCCCTCCGCACGAGCTGTTACCAATGGCCCTCCACGACGTTTCGTGATGATATTAACGACGCCGCCAATGGCATTAGAGCCGTAAAGCGCACTCTGCGGACCACGGATGACCTCAATTCGCTCGATATCTTCGATCATCAAATCCGAAAAATCGAACTCGCCGCTAGAACCGGCATTGGCTTCGATCCCGTCAATAAGCACGAGCGTGTGGTTCGCCTCGGCACCGCGAATACGCACCTGAGTCAATCCGGCTGGCGATCCCGTCCGATTGACCGACACCCCCGGCAAACTGCGCAGCGCATCTGCAGCGTGGCGGATCTGCTGACGCTGCAAATCGTCGCCGGTCACAACTGTAACTGCCGTTCCAAGGTGGGCTGCGGGAATAGCTGCGATTTGGTTTGAAGCGG
>QGVC01000673.1 GCA_003242645.1 Pseudomonadota bacterium | reverse complement strand
GAATTGACCTTGAAGCCCGTGTAGTACGTAAAGGCGGAATAGAGAAGACCCAGCGAATGCGGGAAATGAAGCTCTTTCGTGATCGCGATTTCACGGCCGTTCCCAATTCCGACGGACGTCGTTGCCCATTCGCCGACACCGTCCATGGTCAGAATGACTGCCTGCTCGAACGGCGAAGGAAAGAAGGCGGATGCAGCGTGGCTCAGGTGGTGTTCAGCAAATAGAAGCTTGGACTCGTCAAAATCACCTGAAAACTTTTCAAGTTCCTCCCGCAGCAACCGCTTCTGGAAGAGCTTTTCCTTGAGCCACAGCGGAATGGCCATGCGAAAGGATCGAAATCCGCGGGGCGCGAACGCGAGGTACGTTTCCAGCAGTCGCTCGAACTTCAGAAACGGCTTGTCATAGAAAACGACATGATCGATCGCATCGAGACTCGTCCGCCCTTCCCGGAGGCAATAGGCAATCGCATTGTGGGGAAAGCCTGAATCGTGCTTGCGCCGTGTGAAGCGTTCCTCCTGGGCTGCGGCAACAATCCGGCCATCTACGACCAGACAGGCTGCACTGTCATGATAAAAGGCTGAGATGCCGAGGATACGCATATCACCCCCGGAGGATCCCGCTTCGCTTGATCAGAAGATGGTGTAGATGAAAGGCGCAATCGCCGAGCCCTTGGTCAGCACAATGAGCCCACCAAAGATGGCCATCATCACGACGATCGGTAACAGCCAGTATTTCTTCCGGGCGCGCATGAATGTCCAGAGCTCGCCAAGAATACTCAACATCGCGATCCTCAGAACTGATTCTTCATGGTTTCTGGTGACGGACCCGGCGGCGTACGGAGAATCCAGTAGGAACTCGCGCTCGGATCCAAGCGCAGACGTAGCAAATCCTTGCCAGCAATCCGTAGTGCTAAGCCGATCGGGACGATCGTAAAGGCGAAGAGGAGCGCCATCACGACCGGATTGACGACAGTGTAAAGAAGCAGGGAAAGACGGTACCAAGCCCGGTTCAGCGGGCGCAGCGGGGCGGTATAGAGAAGGCCCAAAGCGATGAATACACTGGAAGCCGCGAACCACCAGACTGCCGAGCTGCTTCCGTAATAGAGTTTCACGAGCCCGATGATTGCGAAGACAGCCGCAAATGTAATTCCGAAACTACGCTCCGACGATCTCTGATCGGATGTCTCGCGATTGAGTTGCTCGTGGAAGTTGATTTTCCTCATGTCGCTCGCAACCGCATAGCACTGCCCATCAATTGCTTTGACGAGCTGATCTTGGGGCGAGCGAGCATCAAGCCTCGAACAATGTGTGCCATGACGCACGCTACACAGCAGTGCAGTTTCCACCCCGGAATAAAGGAAAATTCAATACCATCAAACCGAGAGGCATAGAAGCGTGTTGTTGACCGTCAAGTACGCTCGCGCGCGTTCTCGGGCAGTGGCAGCCAGGTTCCGCCAGTCGCTGCCCGGCCGAATCGCCCGGCTAATCCAAGCGTCATCTTTTCCTAATGCCACGCCTCTAGGGTGCGGTCGGCAAGTATGACCCGATTGACAGATTGCCCCAGTTCAAATGTTTCCTCGTGTCTTCAGAATACCGATAATGTGCTCGGCCGCCTCCTCCGGTGTCATCTCGGCAGTTCGAATGATGACCTCCGGATTCAAGGGCGGCTCATAGGTGGAGTCGATTCCCGTGAAATTGGGAAGTTTTCCTTCGCGCGCCTTTTTGT
>QGVC01000220.1 GCA_003242645.1 Pseudomonadota bacterium | reverse complement strand
AGAACCCCACCAGCCGATATTGTCGCCCCAGGTGCGTTCCGGTAGGCCCGCGTCGCGATCTCTGCTAGAACTTCGGCTTGGGTCGACGATACGCCGCCTCCGTTCCGGTAGGCCCGCGTCGCGATCTCTGCTAGAACTGGTCGCCGACAAGTCTTTGACTCGGCGACTTTTTTTTCTTTATCGAAGTCGAATAATCTGGATTTTGAGCTGACGAAAACATTCGCGGGCTCTAGAAAAGAAGGAGTTGGTCTGGCCTGTTTGGACGAGTCGGTTCTCCACTGGCCCTAAACGATTTGATGGCCTCATACTGCCGATCGGTGAAGAAAATGATATCGACCTTGCCACCGAGAGGTATGTTTTCAGCGATGCGGCTGGCAACAGCTTCTGCCTGTTCCTTGCCAGCTGTAAACTTCAGGTAACAGGAGAGCTGCATCATGCAAAAGCCCTGATCAAGCAAGAACTCTCGGAACTTTGCGGCGCGTCTACGTTCTTCTGACGTTACCACTGGTAGGTCGAATAGCGTCATTACCCACATTACTCTGTATCCCGACAGCCTGATAAAGTTCGGCATTTCAGAAAGAATTTCCGCAGTTAGCACCTGTGCTGCGCAATGGAATCGGCGAGAGAGGGAAACTAAGATCTCGTCGCTCGCCAAGATAGACCTGAGCTAACGATTGAGAGAGCTTGGTCAAGGCATTCGACAGCGTCGTAACACCACCTTCCGTGGCATAGTCCGCATGAAGAACAGCTGTGAGTTGTCTCTTGCTGGCACTATCAAGCGGCCCAGCTCCTTTTCTTTGTAGGTCCAAGGCAACCAGATCTACCGCTGGGCGAAATGGCTCCATCAGATCATCGGCAAGCCGTAGAGGATCACCACCACTCTTGTGATGAATGCTAAGCGAAGGGTGGAGACCTGCTGCCACGATCGATCGGGCAGCTGCAGCTCTGAGCACCGTATATCCATAGTTTAAGTAGTTATTGACATTATTGTCCGCAGTGCTTCGCGAGAAGCTCCGACCGAACATTTCTCGCAAATAGCGTTGGGCGGCTCGCGCCTCGATATTGTCTGGGTCACCAGACCTAATACGCGAGATTAACGCGAGAACCAGCCGAGGATTACACCCACTGACTTCTAGAGCGGCAGCCTGGGCCCTGAGTTTGGCTCTTACAATCTGTGACCAAAGCCGTTTCTTGCAGGGGCGAGAGGCGGTAGCTTGTGCTTCCATCCGATCACCCTGCGCATAATGTCCCCTCATAGGGAGGAGGAAGGCTGTCGGCGCGAAATCGGTCCCGCAAATCACAACGGGAGCCCCACGAGCCGCGAGAGCCGCCAACGCCTGACTAGTATAAGTTGCGGCAGGTGTAGAAGTAATGACCGCTTCTATTTCGTCGAGAGGAACTTCACCGAGATGCCGATCAATTGTTGAGACTTTAATGAAACCACGTTCAAGTGCAACTCGAGCACCGCTGATTGTAATTTCAACAATACGACCCAGCATCATCCCCTCCCTCTCTCGTGAGAATGTGTAATTGATAGGTTGAAGGGCTAGAGAAAATGCTGAGTTTGGTTACCGCTTATTGTTCAGCGACATGCAACTCAATACACATTGGATTTGGCAAGTTTAACCCGCCCAATTTCGTCTACCTTTACCTTTCGGGCTCTCCGCTCCCTCAGCCTGCTGATGTTCGCGAGGTCCCAACGAAATAGATCTTCCTTGTCATCGTGCCGCTTCTGCAGGTCTCCCCCCTCGTTATGCGGTGCAAGGTAGATTCGGTTCTGGCTGGGTTGCAGCCGGTGAACCACTTTGATGCGCCGTTTTCCATCCGGATCGTCGAGTTCGATCATATCGCCCTTGTGAAGGCGCATCACGAGCTTGCCGCCGAGTTTGTTTCGCTCCCAAGCCGGCCGCCAACCCGGCTGATTTACCTCAAAAAGGCTGGCAGCAAACCCCTGCCACGATCCGTCGCGCATCTGCACAACATCGATGTGATGATTGCTTCCGGGTATCAAGGCTTTGTAGACGTTCGCGGAGCGGCGATCACGGATAAAGATAACGTTTTTTTCTTTTTTCCCGATCCGAACACGTCGAATTCCCTGCATACGTCCAGGAGCAGGAGTTTTTGCAAACTCCTCAAGAGCGGCTCTTAGGCCCTTGGCATCTAGCAACTTTTCATCATCACTCGTGAACTGAGAAGCGATCTTTTTTAGCTCAGCTCGTAGAACTGGATCTCGCACCCGATCGATTTCGTTTGGGTTGAGATCAACCAGCGGCTTACGGAAAACGAGGTTGCCAATTTCGGCGGCCTCTGCCTCGTTCTTCACCAGACCGTAAGCTGTATCCTCGTGGAGGGCTCCGGTCTTCCCATGCTCCGGCTTAAACGAAACGATAATGGAGCCGACTTTCTCGGCCACTGCTTCACGAAACCCAGCAAACGGCTCTGGCACGTCACGTGTTATGTCGTGTCTACCCTCGGCCTCCGCCTGGGCAGCCCTGCGAGACATCTCCTGAAGCAGGCTCCGATCGATTGCACCCACGACGATGGCATCGATCGCATGATGACGGTGGTCCGTCCGCTCTTTCTTGTTGTCATCTCCCAATAGTGAGTTAAGCCCCCACCGCGCTCGAAGCATCGCGGTGAGTTGGCCCGTCGTGACATAGACGTTATCCGGATGGCAAGCGGCGCTGAGATAGAGCCTAGCAAGCCTTGAGAGGTAGCGCGTTTCGTTCATTTGTCGGGCGAGGAAATCTCGCTCAGACTTCTCGAAGCGCTCCATCGCATCGGATGCGAACCGCCATCGCTTATTGGCTGGCAGGCCCGCGGCGGACGCAAGAATATCTTTCCATCGGGCGTCTTGACCGAAGGCTTCGGCAGGGGACTTGGAGCGCTTCACCCTATTGGCCGTGCGGTAGCAGAGGATGCGGTTTGCAACGCTGTCATCCAAAGTGCGGGAGTAGGGCAGGATGTGGTCGATATCGATTTCGGATGAGAAGAGCTTCTCAATGCTTATCGGCTGCAGAGTGTAGGGGCAAAGGGCAACGCCATTATTGGCCCGCTGCTGCTCTTCAAAAAGGCGAAGCCGCAATCTGTTCTCCGCCGTATCAGGCTGACCCAGTTTCTCCAGCTGCTGTCGTCGCCGGTCATTCGCTTGGCGATTCTCGCGGTTCTTTTTCTGTTCTTCTTCGCGCTGCTTCTTCGAAAGTTTCAGCTCACGCGCGAGTTCGACAACGATCTGAGCGGGCTTGCCGTAGACGGATATGAGACGGTTCACGACACGGCGGAGTTGGCCGAGGCCGATGTGCACTGTTGGATTGGGAAGACGACCAAATCGCTCTTCTGGTGGATCGTTGGGGTCACCCGTGCCGAAGGCTACATGCCGCTCAAGGATTCTGCCGTAGTACGGAAGAGGGATGTACAGCTCTTCGTCGCGAAAGTCGGAATGATGCCAATTTCGACCCAGTCGTTCTCCCGCCCTCCTTACCGCCTCGCTATACGTGCAAAGATGATCAGCCTGTAGCTCCGCTAAGATCTCCGCATTGGCCGTCGGTCCTAGGCGTGACGTACCGGGTGGGGGCATCCAAGATGCAACTGCCCGTGCCGTCGCCTCGTCGAGCCCATACTCTGTACGAAGCCAGGAAACGAGCGCCTCCTCGTCGCTTTCGTCTAACAGCTTTCGAACGATCAGATCCCTTTCGCTCAATGGCAGCTGCTGCCATTTGGGGCCAAATCGCTTTCCGACATTGGCCCCGGACTTGGAAGCGTAGTCCTTGAGATCTTTCTTCCCGGCGTCTTCCAGATTGAACCGTACAGTCGGCGGGAGCTTGAGCACAGAGCGGATACGGTCGAATGAAATGGATTTGCCGGAAAGCAGCTTCGCCGCCAACAGATCGCGTTGGGCTCTGTCTAACGGAGTTTTTAGCTCCACACCTTCGCCATAGCGGAGCTGGTTCACTACCTCGTATATCGCCCGGGCCTCAACGCTGGGGAGAACTCTCGGAAGACGCTCTTCCGAGGGTTCAAATGTGCAACGCCCGGCGCGGACCGGACGTAATTCCCTCTGACGGAAGATGATCTTCTTCAGTTCGGCGATTACAGTGGGCGTTAGGATGTCGGGATAGTGAGCAGCTTGGGCCCGCATGATCTCATCATACTCGTGCTCAAGCATGTCTCGCGTTGGATAGATGTCATAGAGCGCCTGCGACTTTTCACCCTCCAAGCGAATCCGAACGGGAAGGCGGGTGCGTGGTGTGGCTGAACCATCCGGACCACCGTGTCGCCGCCAAAGGTATTCCCCCAACGTCCGAACACCCTCTGTCGCCAGCCTTTCGCGCAGTCGGGCGACACCTTCAGCGATTTTACCCTTCTCTTTGTCTCGACTGTCCGCCTTACGATTGGACTTAAAGCCTCTGCGTCGGTTCAAGTGCAGTAAGACGCGACCGATTTCGAACTCCCTGAGCGGCTCATCGAGAGCACGGGCCCGCAGCTGATAGGGATCGAGGTCCGCCAGTGCCCGACGCATTTTGGGATCGGATGGCAGAAGTCCGTGGTCCACAAGCGCAGCGATCAGCTCATCCCGACGGAGCACGTACCGGTCTCGGCGGCGTCGGGCACTGCGAGGGATGCGCCGCATCTCTGCTAGCGATCGGCCATCCTTGGGATTACGGCCATCCTCGAACAGCCGAACGCCGCAATCTACGAGCTTCGATACAGTCAGAGTGCCGCTCGAGGTGCCAACCAGCTCGTAGACGGCCCAGCCAATGGAGTTGGTCCCCAGATCGAATGCAAACCGAAGTGGCGGACTGGCCTGCTGCATTTCCCTCCCCCCGCAGTCAGCGCCCCCAGCATATTGGATTGTGCACTGACATCTTGCGCCGATGCAAGCGATCGGCTAAAGATTCAGTGTTCTAGCAGAGATCGCGGCGTGGGCCCTCCGCTAACAAGGGTTCACCCCACGAAATGAAGGCGGGCTCCGGTCCGCCTTTTGCGTTTTGTGCCCGAGATTTGCCCTCCCGACACAAGTCGATTCACACGCCCAATAATTGGCCGGGCACTGGATCGGACTAAATGGTGAGAGGCTGACGTTATCGTTAGTGCATTCAGCCTCATGTGCGATCAGGGACAATGTTGCCCTGAGCATCGCCGATGGCCGCCACCGCTGCATCAGCCTGAGCGGCGGTGGGTCGCGATCAGGACCAAGGCGCTCCTTTAACCGGCCATGCTTTCTGGATAGCGAGGGCTTGGCCTAGCTGCGGACGTTGAAACCTGTCGCTGCCGATCTGTGGCCGCAGGACTCCCGCATGCCGTTCGGACACGTTGGTGCTTGGCGGACGCCCCGTCACAGCGCGTCAGAGCTGCGTCATTCCGGATCAGTTGGTGGAGGTGACGAGCGTTTACCAGCGGTCAGTCGTAGCCGCCGTGAACTTCTAGGGGCGACACCACCTAGCCGTGTCTGACAGTACCCCTCGTAAGGATCGATCAATTGAGTTCTTGAGTTGTAGGGAGCACTATGGATGCCACCTTACGCAAGGCAAATGCCTCGGCTGATCAGCGCGATTTCGGCGGGCAGATGCTTGTGTGGACCCAGCGGTCCCAGACTAGCTGAAGCGCCTTCCAAACCAGGAGCCCAACGAGAGTTATTGTTCAAGGGGAGGCTGAATCGGGTTCGGCTGCCATAATAGGGAAGGCAAAGGTCATTGACCGGGATGATCAGCGAAGCTCGACTGCTCGTACTCCTGTAATTGCTCTTCCGGAACCCTACCGGACCGCCGAAACCCCCACCGGAACCTCGGACGAACGGTTTATGCGACCCCTCTTCCCGCCGGTTGGGTACGCGACAGCCCCCGCCAAGGTCCATGTCACAAACGACCGCGATTCGTGTCACAAACCGGCAATGTCACAAAATCTTCTGCAATATGGAAGGTATCGTCAATTGGGCGCGTTTGAGCGAAAAAGCGCTGAAACTACCGCCATTTAGGCAAAAGCTGCCATGCTGCAGGGATCTGTCACAGGATTTTGAGTCTGGCGCGTCTACCAGTTCCGCCACTGGGGCGTGGGGCGGCATCATAGTCGTCGCGATCCGGGCGTCAACGCGCCGTTTTCGAGTCAGTCCAGCCACGGCACCCGCGCCTTCCTGAA
>QGVC01000219.1 GCA_003242645.1 Pseudomonadota bacterium | reverse complement strand
GTCTGGTCGCTGCCCATCTCGCTAGCGGTCATGACGGCGCTCACCCTGCTCGTGCTTCGCCTGCCGGCGGCTCACGTCAGAGCTGCCCACCTCGCTTTGACAGGGGCCGCCTTGGTCATGGTTCTTGTGCCGGGGGCGAAGACGGCTGCCTTCGAGTGGCGAAACCAGGCTGCCTACCTTGCATACGATGCAGACGCGGCGGCAGCCGAGATGCCGGAGATCGCGGCGGGTTTGAGCAGCTCTGATCAGCGTCCGCCTGATATCTACTATTTCATTTTCGATCGATTTGCCTCGCCTGAAATTCTCTTGCGCCATTACGGCGTGGATGTTTTTGGCACACGGAGCTTTCTCGAGCAGCGTGGCTTTCACGTGGTGCCGGTCGCTCATTCCAATTATCACAGAACGGCTTATTCTCTCGCCTCGACCTTCTACATGGATTATCTCGACTTTCTTGCCGAGAACGATCGCTTGGAGGGTAACGACTGGCGTCCGCTCCACGCGATGCTAGGCGACCATCGTGTGGCGCGATTCCTGAAGGCGCGCGGCTACCGTTTCATTCAGTTCGGGTCATGGTGGACGGGCACGTTCCACAATCCGGTAGCAGATGAAAATCACCCGTATGGTTTTAGTGAATTCAATCTGCTCTATCTACGCTACACTATTCTGCACCCCATTTTCCAAGTTTTGCCGGCGACGCGTTTCACCCGGCGCCTGGATTGGGATAACGCGCAGTGTCAACGCGTAGGGCCGCAAATAGAGCAAATCAAAAATCTTGGCGAACAGGACCAACCGCTGTTCGTGTTCGCCCACATTCTTGTGCCGCATGGGCCATACAACTTCGCTGAGGATGGGAGGTGCTTGACGCGTGAGGAAGCCGAAGCGCGCGGCGAGCACCAGGGCTACATCGATCAAGTGATCTATGCGACCCGGATCATGGAAGAGCTTGTGACGGCATTGCAGGCGGAGGGACGGAACCCGCCGATCATTATCATTCAGGCCGATGAGGGCCCGTTCCCCGAGGGGTCATGGGACGCGCCGTGGCATGAGGCATCCCCTCACATTCAGATGATCAAGACGAGCATCATCAATGCCTACTATTTCCCGAACGGCGACTATAGCCAGCTGAGAGAGGACATTACGCCGGTGAATAGTTTTCGGGCACTGTTCAACACATATTTCGGCACAAACTTCCCTCTTCTTCGCGACCGGATCTTCGTTTCCCCGGATGAAAAGCGGCTTTATGAATTCCATGACGTAACGGAAGCGGTCCGCACAGAAAGCCGGCGGTCGATTATGAGTGGCGATTGGGCTTCGATAAATGCGGGTCCCATCGGGGATCGCAGTAACCAAACTGGCCTTTGATACTCGAGTTGAGGGGGTACTGCGATTAGGCGACGGACCATAGAGCGTCGAAGTTTTGGGCCGCATTATCAGGTTGGCATTCTGCATGAGCAGCTCGGCTCGGGGAGTGACAATCTCCTCTTTCGAGCTGCTCACGGTCGAGCAGAAGCGGTCTCACAATTAATGTACTCTTAAGCCGCGACTTTGCAGAGGTTTGCTCAAGACGCTCGCTGCTCCTCTTGCTTTCGCGACACCCTGGGGAAATCCGCTGCGACGCCTGTAGTCGCGGCGCATCCCGTCTGCTTCCTTGCGTTGCTGACGTACGGCATTTGCGGTCAAAAGGTCGAGGAGCGCGATGCCAGCTACCGCCACTGCGGCGAGGTGAACGTTGTCCCGTTTCGGATTGTCCCCATTCATGGGCGGCAGCAGGCTCGTCAGGTCGAGGGCGTCGCCGGCGACGCGACTCCAAAGCCCAAGCTCCTTATCGACTGACAGACAGAGGAGACCCGAGCCGATCTCGCGCAGGCCGCAGCCTTGAACGAAACGTTCGGAGCTTTCCATACCGAGCGCGCGCGTTACACGTTGTGGCGCGATCAGCTCGATTAATCCGAGCCCGATGCTAAACCACCCGAGCAGGCGGGCCATTGTGTCCAGAGAGCTCAGCGAGCTTGGGCCCGTCTTCACGACTCGCGGGTCGCCTTCGTGCCGCATGAGATTCGAAACGGATGTCATTGCCATTTGCATCCTCGGCTTCTCTAAGGCTTCAGGACGACTTTGATGCAGCTGTCCTGCTTGTCACGGAAAAGTCGGTACATCTCGGCCCCATCTTCCAGACTCGCCATGTGAGTGATGACGAAAGTTGGATCCAACAGGCCCTCTTCAATGTGACGGATCAGGTCGTCCGTCCATCGGTGCACATGAGTTTGCCCCATGCGGAACGTCAGGCCTTTATTCATAGCGAGGCCCATCGGGATCTTGTCCGAAAGGCCGCTGTAAACGCCGGGGATGGAAATAATCCCGGCTGGGCGGCAGACGTAAATCATTTCTCGCAGAACGTGTGGGCGGTCGTTCTCCAGCATGAATATTTGCTTGGCGCGGTCGTACACCGTATCGGGCTGCGAGAAAGAGACATGGCTCTCCATGCCGACGCAATCGATGCACTTCTCTGGGCCCTTCCCATTTGTGAGATCGAGAAGGCGCCCCACCACGCTTTCGTGCTCAAAATTAATCGGGATTGCGCCGCCAGCTTCTGCCATGCCGAGGCGGTCGGAGAGGCGATCGATGGCGATCACCTGTTTGGCGCCGAGCAGAATGGCGCTGCGAATAGCCATTTGGCCTACTGGGCCGCAGCCCCAGATTGCCACAGTATCGTTCGGCTCGATGTCGCAATTCACTGCGGCTTGCCAGCCGGTTGGTAGAATGTCGCTCAGAAATAAAGCCTGATCGTCGGACAGACTGTCCGGTACTTTGACGTGCGTCGTGTCGGCGAAGGGCACCCGCACGTATTCCGCCTGAACTCCCGGATAACCTCCGGTCAGGTGCGTGTAGCCGAAGAGGCCTGCTGTCGTGTGGCCGAAGACCCTTTCGGCCAGATGTTTGTTCCGGTTGGTCCGCTCGCATACGGAGAAGTTGCCGCGCAGGCACTGCTCACACTCACCGCAAATAATCGTGAACGGTATGACGACCCGCTCTCCTTTTCGCAGCCGGCCATTCATACCTGGGCCAACTTCGACGACCTCGCCGATGGCCTCGTGGCCCATGACGTCGCCGGGCATCATTCCAGGAATAAAATTGTGGAACAGGTGCAAATCGGAGCCGCAGATCGCGCAGCTCGTTACTTTCACGATCGCATCGCGCGGCTCGAGGATCTCAGGATCCGAAACCGTATCGCACCTGATGTCTTCCTTTCCATGCCAGACGAGGGCTTTCATCGAATTGCTCCTTGAGCAGGTCCGCGGAACGGGCCGCAATTAGGAGGGACGGTTAGGCGGAGGCGCGTCCACGTCACGTGCATAATTGTCGGCACACGCAAAGCGTTCCCTGCTGGCACGGCGCGGACACCAGCAGGGAATCTAGCCCGTCTGATCGAATTGGTTGTTTCGCCTGTGAACGAGTGGCGTTACGGGTTAGGCCACCGCTTCAGACATGGCATCGCGGACCGCCTTGAGATGCGCGCGCATACTCAAAGTTGCCTGTTTGGCGTCGCGCTGCTCGATCGCGTTCACTATGGCGCGGTGGTGCTGTCGGTAAAGGTTCCGATGCTCGGGTGTGAGAGTCCTGCGCTTCAGGCGGTCCCACTCATCATTCGCCCGGACCTTTGTGAAAAGGTCTATGACCATTACGAAGACGACATTGTGCGTCGCCTCGGCGATTGTTCGATGCAGAGCCGTATCCCACTCTTCGAAGCTTTCGAATTTTGATGCGCTCTCGCCATGACGCAGACAAAGCCGCATGCGTTTCAAATCCGGCTGTTTGGCGCGGAGCGCTGCCTCGGCCGCGATCACGGGCTCGATTGCCAATCGCGCTTCCATCAGCTCCATCGGCGCCACCAGATCCGGCAAAATGGTGTCCTTTGGTCCGAACGCTGCGCGGCCGACAAATGTGCCCCGTCCGACCTGGCGGCTGACGATTCCTTCTTCGGCCAGGGCCGATAAGGCTTTGCGCACGACCCGGCGCTGCACGCCCATTTTTAGAGCGAGCTCCCGCTCAGGCGGCAAGCGATGGCCGGGCGGCAGCGCTCCGCTGACGATCAGCTCACGAATCCGCGCGATGATCACGTCAGCCGGCGACGGATACTGTTGCCTTTCAATGTCCATTCCCGCTCTGATTTCTTCACATGTTCTCGATCCACGGGGTAGACCGTTGAAAAACCCACTTGACCATCTCAGAACCATTTTGAACTTTGATACGACATTGGTACACTGAATTCAAAATCAAAGCAAAGCTGTACGGGAGGAAACAAATGGGCAGAGGCACCATAACACGGAGGAGCGCGCTGGCCGGCAGTGGTGCCGCCTTCGCTGCTCTTTCGCTGCCGCGCGCCGCCTTCGCGCAGAAGTTTCCATCGCGCAACATCATGATCACTATTCCCACCGGAGAGGGTGGCGGCGCGGATCGTGATGCGCGACTTTTCACGAGCTCCTGGCGCAAGAGGCTCAATACGAATTTCGAGTTTGAGTTCTATCCGGGCGCGGCTGGTCAGGTCGGGTACGAGTTCTACCTGAAGAAGGAGCCGAATCCGCACGACTTGTTGTTCGCGAATCTCGGCCCCGAGGTCATCATGCTGACTTTGCAGGCGCCGCACATCAAGGTCGGCACGGACATCGTCTATATCCAGCAGACGCTATCGGAGCCGATGGCGGTGTGGGTTGGGCCCAATTCGCCGATTGGATCGCTCGAGCAGCTCGTGGATGAGGCGAAGTCCCGCACGGTGACAGTATCCGTCAGCCGCCTGCCGCATCCCGCTTCTATCGGCATGCTGGCCCTCGGCGAACAAATGGGTGCCAAGTTTAATCTCGTCCCCTACGGGGGCGGGAATCCCTCAGCCATGGCGGCGATCACAGGCGAGGTCGACTGCTGCGCTCTCCCAATCACAAATGCGATTCAGTTGGGCGATCAAGCTCGTATTCTCGGCGTCTTCGACGATAAGAACCCTGCAGGAGAGGCAGCTGATAACGCCCCGACCGTAAACGAGGTTTTCGGGCTCAAGCTGCCGCCGATGACATCCTCGCGAGCCTTCGCGGTGCACGGAGCTACCATCGAAAGGTTTCCCGAGGAGGTCGCGCACCTCAAGGCGACCATGCAACAGACGCTCGAGGATCCGGCTTATGCGAAATCGGTTGAAGACGCCGGTCTCCCCCCGATTTTCATCGATCCGGGTGACCAAGAACGAGCCATGACGGTCGCACAAGCAACCGCTGAACTTGCGGAACGCTACCGTTCGTTGTTGACGGGCAAGTAGCTGAGATTGCAAGAAACTACACGCCGAGGCGGCGATCTCGCCGCCCAATTGTTTTCCTGACGACCGCGTCAGACGAGGCTATCACATGGATGGTGGTGGGTCCAAGGAACGACTGCGGCTGGTGGACTTGATTATCCCGGTATCGGCAGTCGCTTACGCAATCTACTACGTTGCGTCGGTCCGAGATTTTCCGTTCCAGGCACAAATCACGGGTCTATTATTGGGATCACTCGTTGGCCTGCTGTGCACAATATTTTTCATCCGCTTCACTTGGCAGGCCCGACGCTCAGGCATTCGCATTGGGTGGGCTGATCTTATTGGTGACCCAGCGGTCAGATCGAAACGCGTTGTGTTTATCGCCCTGATACTGCTCTCGATTTTCGCAATACCCTGGGGCGGCTTCACGCTCACGACGTTTGTGTTCCTCACTTTGAGCTTCTTTCTGTTGGGAGTTCGTCCGCTAACTCGTGTGCTCGTGACAGCGGCAACTGCGGCGATTGCCGGCTGGTTGTTCTTTATCGTTCTCCTTGGCGCCCGTTTTCCACGTGGTCCCTTTGAGCTGCTCATGAGCTATTGGATTTAAGCAATGGATCTTACCAGCATCGATACGCTCAGCACCCTTTTCTTACATGCCCTCAGCTACTGGTGGATCATGATCCCAGCGGTGCTTATCGGCATTGTCATGGGTGCTATCCCCGGTTTCGCAGCTCATAACACTATTATTATTCTGCTCCCTTTGACGCTGGCGTTCGACGTCGAAACGGCGCTGGTCTTATGACAGCGCTCTATTGCGCCTCCCACTTGGGTGGCGGGATTCCAGCCATTCTACTCAAT
>QGVC01000672.1 GCA_003242645.1 Pseudomonadota bacterium | reverse complement strand
CGTCGACAACATGCTGAATCACGGGCCGGTCGACCACAGGCAGCATCTCCTTGGGTATGGCCTTCGTGGCGGGGAGAAAACGCGTGCCCAGTCCCGCAACAGGGAACACCGCCTTTCGGATGGGTTTGTGTCGACTGGTCATTCAGATCTCCGATGTTCTCTACTGGCAGACAAGGATCAACCTGCGCGTCACCCTTGAAGGTGTCATGAGCGAGGGCCAGTCCCCGTCACGCAAGCTTCCCGCGACTTAACTCCCAGAAGATGTGGCCAGATCACGTCTGATTGGGGGACAAGATGAGCGTGCTTGTCACCGGCGGGGCTGGCTACATCGGCAGTCATATGGTGCTGGACCTCCTCGATGCGGGAGAAAGCGTCGTGGTGGTGGATGACTTGTCCACTGGGCAGCTCTGGGCCGTTCCGCTTGAGGCCACTCTGATCCAGGGCGACGTGGGGGATCAGACGCTCATCGAGGCAGTCATCCGAGAGCACGCCGTCGACGCTGTCATCCACTTCGCAGGTTCGATCATCGTGCCGGAATCGGTCACGAACCCGCTCGCCTACTACCACAACAACACCGTGAAGTCGCGAGCGTTGGTGGAAAGCTGCGTGCGGTTGGGCGTCAAGCACTTCATCTTTTCGTCGACAGCAGCCGTCTATGGCATGCCGAAGGAAAACCCGGTGCGAGAGGACGCGGAGCTGAAGCCGGTTTCACCTTACGGCAGCTCCAAACTGATGACGGAGCTGATGCTCGCCGATGTCTCCCGCGCCCACGATTTCAGATATGTGGCTCTGCGTTACTTCAACGTCGCCGGGGCTGATCCGGCGGGCCGCTCTGGCCAGTCCACGCCGAAGGCGACCCATCTCATTAAAGTGGCTTGCGAAGCGGCAATCGGCAAACGCAGCCATGTTGATGTTTTCGGTACTGATTATGAAACGCCGGACGGAACGTGCGTGCGCGATTACATCCAGGTGACCGACCTCGTACGCGCCCATACGGCAGCATTGCGCTACCTCCGCGAAGGTGGCGCGAGTGATGTGTTCAACTGCGGATATTCGAGAGGCTATTCGGTCCTCGAGGTGATCGAGGCGGTGAAGCGCAATTCAGGGCGAGATTTCGAAGTGCGCTTCACGGGCAGGCGGCCGGGCGATCCGGCGGCCCTCGTGGCGTCCTCCGAGAAGATCCGGCGGACGCTGGCCTGGACGCCCAAGTTCGATGATCTCGACATCATTGTCCGTCAAGCACTCTGCTGGGAGCAGCAACTCGCGAAGAGGCAGAAATCAGTAAAGGGCAGCGAACAGCTTATACAACCAGGCAGCATCGCCCCTCGGTCGACCGCCCGTCCCACTCCTCATCCCGCCCTGACGTAGCTCTTTTTGGTCAGGCGTGGCGATTTAGCCGCATTCTCGCCGAGAAAATTTTGAACCTCGAAGCTGTGATCGGTTTGCGTGGGAGACCCCGCGCAGCGCGGCGTGGCATCGAGGGAGGTGCGCCGATGGACAGCGCTGCCGGTCGGCCGCGCTCAATCGGGAACGCGGGCAGGTGGGCGTGCTGGCTCGCCTACTGCGCATTCGCCGTTGTTGCCCTTGGGCTATCCTTATGGAGCGTAACGCTTCCCGCAGCTGCGGACGAGGCGTTCAAGGCATGGCTGGCTGAGCTCTGGCCCGAGACGCGGGCCTTTGGTATTTCCCGCAAGACCTTCGATGCAGCATTCCGCAATGTCGAGCC
>QGVC01000671.1 GCA_003242645.1 Pseudomonadota bacterium | reverse complement strand
CATCCAGCAGCCACCGTTGGTAGCGGCTGTGTTCTACAGGCGACGCGTTCGAACGCGACAGGCATCGTGTCGCTCGGCTGTGTCTTCGCCTCCACTCGGACCATGGCTCCGTGAACTGCCATGTTCACGATGTGCAGAGCGGCCAGATGAGGGAACACCGCCGCAAGAGGATCCGCGATTAGCATGCATCATGATCAAGCAGAGTCGATCAGAGAATTTGTGCCAGAGCTAATTTTAGATGGTCGTATACACAGTCCGTGCCGAATCAAGCACAAACGGTCACCCATAGCGTGCGGCATTCCCAGCCGGGCACTTCTCCTCGGTGAGGTCGGCCGGTTCGCCGAATCACCCAAAGTGACTCCACGGAACGCAGGGCGCATCAACTGGGGACGTCAGCTTCTGGGCTGGACCCAGATCTGTACACAGCGATGCAGGCAAGATAAAACACTTACCTGTGATCAAGGACAACGCGGCTGAAGACTCCGACTACCCCCCCGACGCCTATGCTCCCAATGGCGAACTCTGGTGGCGTCTACGTGTCTGGCCTGGGACGCGTCGCCGATTTGGCGACGAACAGAAGCTCGCTGCTTGGCTTGCGTTCAACCTCACAGAAGGTGATACCTTCACGATGGGGGATCTTCGTCGGGCACTTGGTGAGGATGCTCCCAACAACGCAGAGCATTTGAATCGCCGCCTGCGGAATCTCCGGCCTGACGGCTGGGAAGTCCCCACGAACAAGGACGATCGGACTCTGCCCGTTGGCACGTACAGGTTAGACGTGAAGGGGTGGCATCCCGCCCTTGGCCCACGGCCGAAGCGCGATGCAGTGTCGGCTAGGCAACGCCGTCGTGTGTTCGACAGAGACGGTTGGCGCTGCGTTGTGTGCGGCGTGGGCAGTGGAGAATCGTATCCCGGCGAGCCTGGATCGCGCGCAGTCCTGACTGTTGGGCATCGGATTCCACGCGAGCTTGGTGGATCAACTGAACTCGACAATCTTCAGACCCAGTGCAAGAGATGCAACGAGCCTGTACGGCATGAGCTAGGCCTCCCGGAAACACTTACGGAGCTTCTCCCTGAAATAAGAAGCTTCCGCAAACAAGAACTGAATACCCTTCTTTCATGGATGCAGGCGAGACAGCGCATTAGGAATCGAGTTGATATGGTCTATGACCGCATCCGACGACTGTCTGCCTCCGAATACGACGAGCTCGCCAAAACGCTTCACGATATGCTGTATGGGCCAGGAAATGCGTGAAAATGAGTGCTCTCTATCTCGACTGCTGGATGCCGCAACCAGCGGGCGGGAAACGGTCATCCGCCTGTAGATGCGCCGGTTCTTCTACGACAGTTCCTCGTGCAGACCAGCCTAATGCCAGTCGTGCAGCCGTCGTCAGAACGTCATGCCTGAGCCGAACCCCACTTCCCAGGCAGGAACTCCCAATAGCACCTTGCGGTTGTCGATCCGGTGACGTCCCGCATTACGGGACCGCCTCCACCTTCGCCAGCAGTGGTTCGATACTTCCCCACAGACGGTCGGCACCACCAACAGCGGCTACTGACCCTTTCGCACACCACTTAGTTACACAACGGCCGCCATCCCCGCCATATTCCGTTTTGTTAGGACTTCTAAATGGGTGATGATCTTGAAGTGATCGTCTCATGTACCATGATCTTGAGGGCGACGCGGAGAGAACGAGCTTATCTCCAGTCGATCAACTTATGTGCAC
>QGVC01000218.1 GCA_003242645.1 Pseudomonadota bacterium | reverse complement strand
TACCCCCGGTTTCCGGGTTTGGCCTTGGGGGGGATCAGGGGGGCGCAATTTGTGGGTGTTTCGTGCCGCCCCCGAAGCCGTTCTCTGCGCAGGGGGAGGCGGCGGTGCCGGCATGGCGTTTGCCTGCCCTACGAAACTGAGCCCGTGCCACGCTGGTTGGCCCTGAGCCAGTCTGGCGGCTTGTTCCTGAAGAGTGGAGGGAGGCCGTCCCAACACGACCCCAGTCGCGCCAGGTGAATCCGTTCTACTGACTGCGGGATTCGGCTGCGAGCTTGGTTCGCTGCGAGCGAGTGGCTTCTGTTGTGTTTCTCCCACTGGCGTGATCGAGACCGGACGCACCTTCGCGACAGTGATCTTAGGCGCAGAAGAGGTAGAAGAGCCTGCGTTGGGCGATTCAGCGAGTGTGGTTGGTTGCTGCGGCTCAGCCGGTATGGTCTCGGATGCCTTGATTGGCTTCGGCGTCGACGTCGCTGCAACTTGGGTTACACGGGCAGGCCGCTCCGCCGGTTTCGGAGGCGTGGCCCGATAGAAGGAAACGGCCATCGGCTGGCGGGTCTTCTTCGTGGAAGCCTTGCCCAGCGCGCGATCGAGCAGCGCTCGCATTTCCGCGTCGCGGCTCGCAGCCGTCTTGCCGCCGAAGACGACGCCGACGACATGGCGCCCGCCCCGCCGCACCGACGTGACGACATTGAAGCCCGACATGCGGATGTATCCGGTCTTGATGCCGTCCGTCCCTGCGTAGGTCCGCAACAGGGCATTGTGGTTGCGGTAGCTGCGGCCCCTGAAATTGAACACCCGCGTCGAGAAGAAGTGATAGTGTTGCGGGAAATGGTCCTGCAGGTGAAGCGCCAGCGTCAGCATATCGCGCGCCGTCGTCACCTGCTCGTGATCCGGCAGGCCCGACGCATTCCGGAAGGTGGTCTTGGACATGCCGAGGAGCCGGGCCTTTTCGGTCATCCTCTTGGCGAAGTTCGTTTCGGTGCCGGCGATGTGCTCCGCGATAGCTCGGGCAACATCGTTGGCCGACTTCGTTACCAGGGCCCGAATGGCATCCCGAACCGTGATGGTCTCGCCTTCCTTGAGGCCGAGCTTGGATGGCGGCGCCATGGCGCCCCACTTGGTCATGCGAATTTCCGAGTCGAGGCTCAGGCGACCCTGCTCGATCTCCTCGAAGACGAGGTAGAGGGTCATCATCTTCGTGAGCGAGGCGGGGTGGCGCAACTCATCCGCCCGGGAGGCGTGCAACGTCTTGCCGGTATTGGCGTCGATGACCATCGAAGCGCGCTTGTGGGCATCCGCGACGGATGGGGTGGCCCAGCCCACGAGGAGCGCCGTCAGCAGGAGGAAGGTGGCCTGCCATCGCCGGGCTGTACAAAGGAGTTCGGTCAGCCGCATCGCGTACTCACTACTAGACAAGCCCTGGCGGTTGCGGCATCGCGAGATGGAGCCGCTGGCGAGCGCACGACCGGCTCAGAACCGCCACACACGAGCTCGGGCTGTTGCATTCGCATCCACCGAAACCAGCGGTTTTTGGCGCCTTTGCGGCGCTCAGCCGCCGGCCGATCATCAGCTCAAGGCGGGTGGTGAGCGTAGGGAAGCGAGACTAGGATCTGGTTAACGTCTGCCAGTAACAGTTGCGGCAGCCCCAGGGAACCCGACTTGACGTGGTATCTGAGGGGCGTATCTTGTGCAGCGCCAACTCGCGTTGCTGCCCCGCAGCCCCTCGAAAGTCAGGATTGCGTCATGATCAACAACATGGACGTGCAGAAGCTCGGTCGAGAGAGCTTCGACCGCGCTATGCGTCTTTTGGAGGACTGGAACAAAGGCTGGCAGGCCATTGCCGCCGAGATGACGGACTATAGCAAGCGCTCGATCGAGCAAGGGACCAAGACGTTCGAAAAGCTGCTCGCAGCCAAGAGCATGGAGCAGGCGATCGAGATACAGACCAACTACGCGAAGCGCGTTTATGACGACTACATGCAGCAGATGACTAAGCTCAGCAACATGTACGCGAACCTGGCGAAGGAGGCTTATAAGCCACTCCAGCCGGACAGCTGATCGATGCTGCCTGGGGGGAAATGCGCTCGTTGCATCGAATGAATCGACCAGCGGGCTCGGCAATGGACCGGGCCCTTTTTGTGTCTGTTTGCCAGCTTTGGCCCAAAGAAGAGTGGATCGTTTCAGTCAAACATTGCGTATGATAGTTTGTGATCCGGGGCTTGTCGTGCCTCAAACGCGACGTAACTTTATTCTGGTGCTTGGGAGTCCGAAGAATAGCAGGGACGCTTCAGACGCGGGGCGTGTGGAGCCGATGACGAAGATCGTAGCGATGTCGAACAACGGTGGGCCTGACAGAGATAGCGAGGAAGAGGGCCGCACTGGGCTCGTGACGAAAACCCGGCCCAAGACGAAGCGGCCGAGCCTCTACAAGGTTCTCCTGCTGAACGACGACTACACACCGATGGAGTTCGTCGTCCATGTGCTCGAGAAGTATTTCAACAAGGGGCGGGAAGAGGCGACGCGCATCATGCTGCATGTTCACCACAAGGGCGTCGGTGTGTGCGGCGTCTACACGTATGAAGTGGCTGAGACCAAGGTGACGCAGGTCATGGAATTCGCGCGTCAGCATGGCCATCCTCTTCAGTGCACTATGGAGAAGGAGTAGGTTCCCCTTGCCATCATTCTCACAAAGTCTCGAAGCGGCGCTCCACAGAGCGCTTGAATACGCCAACGAGCGGAAGCACGAGTACGCTACGCTCGAACACCTTCTTCTCGCACTGATCGACGACCGGGACGCCGCAAATGTGATGCGTGCTTGCAACGTCGATCTCGAAGCTCTGCGAGCCCGCATCACGGACTATCTCGACAATGAGCTCAAAGCTCTTGAGGTGGCGGGGCCATCCGAGGCGCAGCCGACGACCGGCTTCCAGCGCGTGATCCATCGGGCTGTCGTCCACGTGCAGTCCTCCGGACGTGAGGAGGTCACGGGGGCCAACGTGCTCGTGGCCATCTTCGCCGAGCGGGAGAGCCATGCTGCTTTCTTCCTGCAGGAGCAGGAGATGACGCGGTTCGATGCCGTGCAGTACATCAGCCACGGCATCGCCAAGCGGCCCGGCATGTCGGAGCCGCGTCCGGCCCGTGGCGTCGACGAGGACACGACGGACGGCGATGGCAAGAAGCCGGGCGCCGATGCGCTGAACACGTACTGTGTGAACCTCAACAAGAAGGCGCGTGAGGGCCGCATCGATCCGCTGATCGGCCGCGAAGCCGAGGTGCAGCGCACGATCCAGGTCCTTTGCCGCCGGCAGAAGAACAACCCGCTCTTCGTGGGTGATCCAGGCGTCGGCAAGACGGCGATCGCCGAGGGTCTTGCGCGCAAGATCGTCCGCGGCGAGGTCCCGGACGTCCTCAAGAACGCGACCATCTTCGCCCTCGACATGGGCGCGCTGCTCGCAGGCACCCGGTATCGCGGTGACTTCGAGGAGCGGCTCAAGGCCGTCATGAAGGAGATCGAGAATTATCCAGGTGCGATCCTCTTCATCGACGAGATCCACACCGTCATCGGGGCCGGCGCCACCTCTGGTGGCGCGATGGATGCCTCGAACCTGCTGAAGCCGGCCCTCCAGTCCGGAACCGTGCGCTGCATCGGCTCAACCACCTACAAGGAGTACCGGCAGCACTTCGAGAAGGATCGTGCGCTCGTCCGCCGCTTCCAGAAGATCGACGTGAACGAGCCGACGATCGAGGATGCGATCGAGATTCTGAAGGGCCTGAAGCCGTACTTCGAGGAGTATCACAAGCTCAAGTATACGGATGACGCCATCAAGGCCGCCGTGGAGCTGTCGGCCAAGTACATCCATGACCGGAAGCTGCCCGACAAGGCGATCGACGTGATCGACGAGACGGGCGCCTCGCAGATGCTGCTGCCCGAGGGCAAGCGGAAGAAAAAGATCACGGTCAAGGAGATCGAGGCGACCGTCGCCACGATGGCGCGCATCCCGCCTAAGACCATCACGAAGAGCGACGCCGAGGTTCTGGCCAACCTCGAGCGCGACTTGAAGCGCGTTGTCTTCGGCCAGGATAAGGCCATCGAAGCTCTGGCCGCCGCCATCAAGCTGGCGCGTGCTGGCCTGAGGGAGCCGGAGAAGCCGATCGGCTGCTACCTGTTCTCAGGGCCGACGGGTGTCGGCAAGACCGAGGTGGCGAGGCAACTCGCAAAGCTCCTCGGCGTCGAGCTGCTGCGCTTCGATATGTCCGAGTACATGGAGAAGCACACGGTCTCGCGGCTTATCGGCGCGCCGCCCGGCTACGTGGGCTTCGACCAGGGTGGCCTGTTGACCGACGGGGTCGATCAGCACCCGCACTGCGTGCTGCTGTTGGACGAGATCGAGAAGGCACACCCCGATCTCTTCAACATCCTCCTGCAGGTGATGGATCACGGGAAGCTGACCGACCACAACGGCAAGCAGGTCGACTTCCGCAACGTTATCCTCATCATGACGACGAACGCCGGTGCGGCCGATCTGGCGAAGCCTCCCATGGGCTTCAACCGGGCGAAGCGTGAAGGCGAGGACCAGGAGGCGATCAGCAAATTGTTTACGCCTGAGTTCCGCAACCGCCTCGACGCGATCATCCCGTTCGCCGGGCTGCCACCGGAAGTCATCTACAAGGTGGTCGAGAAGTTCATCTTCCAGCTCGAGGCGCAGCTCGCGGATCGCGGCGTTACCATCGAGCTCTCGGAGGCGGCGACCAAGTGGCTGGCCGAGAAGGGCTACGACGACAAGTTCGGCGCCCGTCCGCTGGCCCGCGTGATCCAGGAGTACGTCAAGAAGCCGCTTGCGGATGAGCTCCTGTTCGGCAGGCTGCAGCACGGCGGCACCGTGAAGGTGCTGGTCACTGGAGAAGGCGCCGAGCAGAAGCTCGACTTCGAGATCATCCCGGGTGAGCCCAAACCTCCGAAGGCTAGCGAGGAAGACGAGGGCGACGAGGACCTCGAGGAGGACGTCGAGAAGGCGCTCATCGAGGCCGCAGCGCCCCGAAAGGCCTTGCCTGGTCCGAAGGACAAGCCGGTCCGCAGAACGACAGGCACCGTCCCGACCGTTCCTCGTAAGACCGACTGATCCTTTCTGATCCACCCTTCCCCTAACGAGGCGGGAAGGGTGGACAGCTCAGTTTGCTCCCTCCAGCAATCTTCGCGCAATCACCTGCGCCTGGATCTCGGCTGCCCCCTCGAAGATATTGAGGATGCGGGCATCACAGAGGATGCGCGAGACGGGATACTCGAGCGCGAAACCGTTGCCGCCATGGATCTGCACGGCGTTGTCCGCCGCTGACCACGCCACGCGGGCGGCGAGCAGCTTGGCCATGCCTGCCTCGAGGTCGCATCGCCGGCCTTTATCCTTCTGCCGGGCAGCGTAGTAGGTGAGCTGGCGGGCGATCATGATCTCGACCGCCATCATCACGATTTTGTTGGAGACGCGCGGGAACGCGTAAATCGGGCGGCCGAACTGAATGCGCTCCCGAGCATAGGCAAGGGCGTGGTCAAGCGCAGATTGGGCGACGCCGACCGCGCGGGCCGCCGTTTGGATGCGAGCGGATTCGAAGGTCGCCATGAGCTGCTTGAATCCCTGGCCTTCGACGCCGCCGAGGAGCTGTGAAACAGGGACCTCGAAGTTGTCGAAGGAGATCTCGTATTCCTTCATCCCGCGATAGCCGAGCACCTCGATCTCGCCCCCGCTCATGCCTGGGACAGGGAACGGTTCTTCATCCGTCCCCCGCGGTTTTTCGGCGAGGAGTATCGACAGGCCCTTGTAGCCGGGTTCATTCGGATCGGTGCGCACGAGGAGCGTCATCAGATCGGCACGCACGGGATGCGTGATCCAGGTCTTCTGCCCCGTGACTTTGTAGACATCGCCTTCCCGAACCGCCCGCGTCTTGAGAGAGGCGAGATCGGAGCCCGTGTCGGGCTCGGTGAATACGGCCGTCGGCAGAATTTCCCCGGAGGCGATCCGTGGCAGATAGCGTTGCTTCTGCTCTTCGGTCCCGCTGCCGAGGATCAGCTCGCTCGCGATTTCCGACCGCGTCCCGAGGGAGCCCACGCCGATGTATCCGCGCGAAAGCTCCTCGGAGACAACGCACATGGC
>QGVC01000670.1 GCA_003242645.1 Pseudomonadota bacterium | reverse complement strand
TCTGTCGTCATGTTGTCGCTCATCGCGCTGCCGACCATGCTGCAAAGCGGCTATAGCCGCCAGCTGGCCTCGGGCACCATAGCCTCTGCAGGAACTCTGGGAATTCTGATCCCGCCCTCAATTATGCTCATCATCATGGGCGACCTGCTGCAGGTGCCGGTAGGTGTCCTTTTTGCGGGCGCTGTGCTGCCTGGGCTCGTATTGTCCAGCCTTTATATCCTCTACATCGGTGTTAACGCCTACTTCAGACCTCATACAGCACCGCCACCGCCGCCAAGTGACGAGAACTTGTCGACCTCGCAGCTCCTAAGTCAGTTGGCACGTGCGCTCGTCCCTCCCACCGTGCTGATCGGTTTGGTCCTGGGCTCGATTTTCTTTGGCTACGCGACTCCTACTGAGGCATCTGGCGTGGGCTGCGCTGGCGCTCTCCTTCTAGCCGCGATCAAGGGGCGGCTTGGAAGAAAGAACCTGGCGCTCATGATCGATGCGGCGGCGCGTACCAACGGAATGGTGTTTCTCATCACGCTGACCGCTACGGCTTTCGCCTACACCTTCCGCGCACTCGGCGGAGACGACGCGGTCGTACAGCTGCTGGGAATGTTTGGTATCGATACGCCGTGGCGACTTCTGATCTTCGTCATGGTCCTCGTCTTCCTGCTAGGCTTCTTCTTCGATTGGCTTGAAATTTGCCTTATCGTCCTGCCCATTTTCGGGCCAATCCTCGCACAGGGAGATTTCTCAGACTATTTGGGCACGCAAGCCGCTTTTCTGCCGTGGTTCCTCATCCTGGTCGCAGTGAATCTGCAAACCAGCTTTCTCACGCCGCCTTTCGGCTTCGCGCTCTTCTACATGAAGGGAGTCATGCCGGATACGTTGCAGCTCATCGACATCTACAAGGGCATCATACCGTTCGTGCTTCTGCAGCTTACGGCCCTCGCGTTGTCTATCGTGTTCCCTGACCTTGTGCTGTGGCTGCCGAGATATCTTGGTCTGTTCTGACGTGCGTTGGAAGCAGCCGGTTTCAACCGGCTGCCTCCACCTCAGCTAGAAACGAAGCGATTTCGCGGTTCATAAAGGCTGCGTCTTGCGGGTCGAGCCCACCTCCGCCGAGATGTCCGCACGAGGACGGTATTTCCACCAGACGTGCATTTTTCAGATGAGGGAGAGCGAAATGCAGCTCGCTCGCCGGGTGGAGAATATCCGTTGCGGAAGGCATCAGGAGCACGCGCGCCTCGATGAGCGACAGCGCTTCCTCAAGGCTGCTAACGCCGACTGAGTGAGTTAAGTCGTAATCATCCTCGGCATAGGTCTGGGAAATAAAGTCGAACGGATGCCAAAGGCTGGCAATGCGCCGTGCTTCAGCGTCCATCCAGCGGTGCAGCTCCTGAATATCGTTTTCAAAAGCGCCCTGATACCAAATCCAATGTCGGGTCATGAGCAGGAAGTGGTAGAGGGAGCGGCACAGAGCATCGCGCCGGTCATCCTCCGTGCTGCTCTCGAGGATTGGCTTGCGCATGGCGTGCCAATAGGCGCTCACCCACGGCGTCGCACGCGCTTGCGTAATAATCGGCACGATCGCCTTCATTGCCGTCGGGAACGCGACGGCCCATTGAAGCGTCTGCATGCCACCCATCGACAGCCCCGCAACGGCGAGAAACTGTTCTATGCCAAAGACGTCCCGGACAAGCCTTTCCTGGCCTCAACCCATTTCACAATCGTGAACTGCGG
>QGVC01000669.1 GCA_003242645.1 Pseudomonadota bacterium | reverse complement strand
AGGTGATCGAGGATATCCGGGCCTTCCGCGAGATGGAGCCGTAGCCTGGAGCGCGGTAGTGTAACGTTACTTTAGGACAGGCGAAGTGTAGATGGAAAAGGAAGAGAGACCTCACCGTCCGCGGTTGGACGAGTACCGAAGCACTCGCAAGAGGTGAGATCTCTCATGGATGATTTGTTTCAGCAGTTGTGGAGCAAGTTCCTGCGCATAGGTGAGTGTGTCCTCGACGCGTTGGAGAAAGGAGTGGATTACCAGGAACTCCAGGGGAAGGTTCGTGAGGAACTCGATGGTCTCGGCCGAGAGATCATGCGCAGCGTGATTGAAGCGGCCGATGAGCGCCTACGCTTGAATCGGTCAGAGCGACGCGGTTGGGTCGTCGAACAGCGAAATCACGTAAAAGAGCTTCTCACGCCGTTTGGACCGCTGCGGTACGCACGGACTTATTTCAAGCATTCGGCGTCTCAAAGCTATGCGTACCTTGCCGACCAGATGATGGGGATTACACCGCATCAGCGCATCGATGCGGGACTCATGGGTGAACTGGTGGAGAGAGCGACGGAGCAGTCGTTCCGGCGCAGCGGTGAGTGGTCTGAGGAGAAAAGCTGGAGGGTGTCGGGTCAGACCGTGATGAAGGCGAGTCGCCGCATCGAGATGACGGATTGTCGTCCAGTTCCGGCCAGCCGTGCCCTTCGACGTTTGCCTTACGTCTTCATTCAGGCGGACGAGGATCATGTACCCAACCAAAAGGGGCCACGTTGGCAGCCGCGGCTTGTGACGGTGCACGAAGGGACGGATGGGCCGCCCGAACGGCGACGGCTTGTGGATCCGATGCGCTTTGGAGGGCTGTACCTGCGGGGCGAAGCGGAGCAGCTGTATGAGGAGGTGTGGAAGTACCTCGACGCAACGTACGACCTGGAGCGTGTCGAAGCGATCCTGGTCAGTGGGGATGGGGCGTCGTGGATTCGAGGGCTGTGTGAGTATCTTCCGGGCGCCGAGTTCGTTCTCGATCGCTTTCACGCTCGCAAGTACGTCTTGGCGGCGACCGGGTCCGACGGCGATCTCTATCGCGAGCTATGGCAGGCATTACACGAAGCTGACCGCGGCCAAATGCGGTCGGTGATGGCCAAAGCGAAGGAGCGAGCCGAGACGGCGGCGCAGAAAGAGCGTGTGATGGAGAGCCTGAGATACTTTGAGAGCCGATGGGATGGAGTGACGGCATGGAAGCGTTATGAAGGGATCTGGCCCGGGTGTAGCGCCGAAGGCGACGTCAGCCACGTCTATGCGGCAAGGATGAGCAGCCGTCCGATGGCTTGGGGGCGTGAGGGTGTCGACCAGATGAGCCGTCTACGGGTGATGTGTTGCAACGGTGGCTCGGTCAAGGAGGCGTACCTGAAGCAGCACAGCCAAACGATGACGCCCGTACGAGTTGCGCGGACGTACATCAGCGAAGCGCGACGTCAAATACAGAGCCATCGAAACATAGCCACCATGCTCCGGGGGAACATGCCCGTCATGAATAGCTCCCACCGAGCCTTGCGCCGCATGCTCCGCAGTGTAATTGACAAGAACCGGCTCTTCCCGACCAGGTGAGGACTCTTGAAACGTGCTTTGTCCTAAAGTAGCTTGACACGATCGCAGGCGGGTCCTCCTCTTGACCGCCTTCGCTTTAGCTTGCATGATGATGCCGTAGACTCCGAGTCCGTACGGAGCGGGGGACCCGGGACTTTTG
>QGVC01000217.1 GCA_003242645.1 Pseudomonadota bacterium | reverse complement strand
TTCGAAACGCTATGGAACATAGCCTTGCCGGTCGCTTCTTCTCTCCCTGGGTTCGTCAGCCCACCGCCGAATGGTCTCGCTCGCGCCCACGAGGACGAGCGGCACCTTGGCGCCAGGCGGAACGTTCATCTCCGACCGGACGGAGCGGATCTCGCTGACGAGGCTGACGACCCACCCGAGCTCCTTGTCAGCTTCGGCATGGGCGAGGCCATCGAGCTGCGGCCAGGGGCTCAGCGCAAGCAGTGTGTCGCGCTTGACGCCATGCTCAACCATGTGCGCCCATAGCTCTTCCGTAATGAAGGGCATGAAGGGGTGCAGCAACTTCAGGATCTGATCGAGCGTCCAGGCGAGCATGGCGCGCGTTTCGGACTTGGCCTCGTTGTCCGTGCCGCCGAGGATTGGCTTCACGAGCTCAAGGTACCAGTCGCAAAAGACGCCCCATGTGAAATCGTAGATGGCGGTTGCGGCCTCGTTGAACTTGTAGGCCTCAAGCGCAGCCGTGACCGCCTTGGCTGTCCGTTCGGTCTCGCCGGCAATCCAGCGGTTGACGGTCAGGCGCACCGATGAAGGATCGAAGTCCTTCAGGGGCACGCACTCGTTCATCTCCGCGAACCGCGCAGCATTCCAGAGCTTGGTCGCGAAGTTCCGATAGCCCTCGACGCGGCCGCGGGAAAGCTTGATGTCGCGGCCCTGCGCTGCCATGGCCGCGAGCGTGAAGCGCAGCGCGTCGGCGCCGTATGTGTCGATGAGCTCCAAGGGGTCGATGACGTTCCCCTTGGACTTCGACATTTTCTGCCCTCTCTCGTCTCGGACAAGAGCGTGGATGTAGACGTCGCGGAACGGCACCTCTTTCATGAAGTAGAGGCCCATCATCATCATCCTGGCGACCCAGAAGAAGATGATGTCGAAGCCGGTCACGAGGACGTTTGTCGGATAGTACCGTTCGAGCTCTGGTGTCTTGTCGGGCCAGCCGAGCGTGGAGAACGGCCAGAGGGCCGATGAGAACCAGGTGTCGAGAACGTCCGGATCACGAACGAGATTGACCCGCGTGCCGTAGTGCCGCTGCGCAGCAGCCAGCGCCAGGTTCTCCGTCTCCTCGACGAAAATCTCGCCGTCCGGGCCGTACCACGCCGGGATCTGATGCCCCCACCACAGCTGCCGCGAGATGCACCAAGGCTGGATGTTCCGCATCCACTCGAAGTAGGTCTTCTCCCAGTTCTTGGGGACGAACTTCGTACGGCCATCCTCAACGGCCTTTATGGCTTCTTTCGCCAGCTCGGCGGCATTCACGTACCACTGGTCCGTGAGCCACGGCTCGATCGGCACGCCCGAACGATCGCCGTGCGGGACCATATGCGTGTAAGGCTCGACCTTTTCGAGGAGACCCTGAGCCTCCAGATCGGCGACGACACGCTTTCTCGCCTCGAAGCGATCAAGCCCGCGGTAGGCCTCCGGCGCGTTCTCGTTAATCCGCGCCTCGGCATCGAAGATGTTGATCATCGGCAGGTTGTGGCGACGGCCGACTTCGAAGTCGTTGAAGTCGTGGGCCGGGGTGATCTTGACCGCGCCGGACCCCTTCTCCGGATCGGAATACTCGTCCGCAATGATTGGAATCTCGCGCCCGACAAGCGGCAGCACGACTGTCTTGCCGACGAGCTCCTTGTATCGCTCGTCCTCCGGATGAACAGCCACGGCCGTATCGCCGAGCATCGTCTCGGGCCGGGTTGTAGCGACGACAATGTAGCGGGAGGGATCGTCCTTCAGCGGATAACGCAGGTGCCAGAGGTGGCCCTTCACCTCCACCTGCATCACCTCGAGGTCGGAAATGGCGGACTGAAACCGCGGGTCCCAATTGACGAGCCGCTTGTCCTTGTAGATGAGGCCGCGCTTGTAAAGCTCGACGAAGACCTTGAGCACCGCCCGGCTCAGCCCCTCGTCCATCGTGAACCGCTCGCGCGACCAGTCGCACGAGGCGCCCAGCCGCTTGAGCTGGTTGATGATCATTCCGCCGGAGTGCTCTTTCCACTCCCAGACCTTCTCGACGAACTTTTCACGCCCGAGGTCGCGCCGCGTAATCTGCTGCTCCATGAGCTGGCGCTCGACGACCATCTGCGTGGCAATGCCGGCGTGGTCCGTGCCCGGTTGCCAGAGCACATCCTTGCCGCGCATGCGCTCGAACCGGCAGAGGATATCCTGCAGCGTGTTGTTGAGGGCGTGCCCCATATGGAGCGAGCCCGTGACGTTGGGCGGCGGGATGACGATGCAATAGGGCTCGGCGTTTACCCGCTCCGGCCGGCCGGCGCGGAAGGCGCCTGCCTTCTCCCATTCCTCGTAGATCCGCTTCTCGATTTCGGCAGGTTGGTAGGTCTTCTGGAGCATGGGTCGCTTGGCCCGGATTCCAAACTAAACGGAAGTGCAGGGCGTCCTACGCCCCGCATTCCTCACCTGTCAACACAAGCGAGCGTGCTGAGGTCCGCGGAAGGTTTCGCGCCCCATCAACGGACCCCTCTCGGAGGGATCCCCGGCGCAGTTCAGCGCGTGTCGTCAGCAGCTGGCCGCTTCGAGATAGAGGAGAGCTCCGCACGAAGCGCCTTCTCGACGATATGCGGCATGTTGGCGTCGAGCCATTCGCGCAGCATCGGGCGAAGCAGCTCGACAACAGTTTCCTCGAGCGTGCGCCCGGATGATCGTGCTTGGGGAGCAGGCCCGCTCGTCTTCGGCGAGGCTGCCGCAGCAGGCTCGGCCACGCCAGCTTGTTGAGTCGCTCCTGATTGGATGGCAGCCGTCGCGGACGTGGTCAAAGGTTTGCTCTCTTGCTCCGTTCGCTCCGGGCGCGTTGCCGTCTGATCCAGCGCGCTGGCCTCTCGCCGCTGAATGCCTGAAACAGGTCCAGGCTGAGGTGCTGGCTCAGGAGCAGCCTTGGCTTGGATCGGCGCAGCAGATTGTGGACCGACTTGAGGCGACGGCTGAGCGGGCGTTTCCCGCTGCTCACCGGCAGGCACTCCGCTACTGGGCTCCCGCGCAGGAAAGCGCTGAGGAGCGGGTCTCGGTAGCTCCTGCGACTTGTTCGCCGGTGCGGTTGGAAAACTTGCCAAAGGCGATTGCTCGCCGTGCGGGCGAGCACCAAACAGCGATCTCGCCTCGTGCGGCTGTTGGACAGGCTTTGAAACGGGCGGCTCACCCTCTGCTTTCGCCGGTGCAGGCGCAGGCGCAGGTGCAGGGCCAGCGTCAAGCTGTTCGCGGGGGCCACTCGTGGGTGCACGTCCAAAGCCAGGAAGCGGACCGGTTTGAGGCGGAGCCGATGGCGTGGTGCTGGAGGCTCGACCGAAAAGCCAGCTTGTGCGCCGTCCTTCAGGCGCTGGCGCGGCGGGTGCAGGAGGCTCCTCCACCCTAGGCGGAGGCTCTTGGCCCCTTTCTGGCCCGCGCGCGACGCGCGGCTGATCGCCCATAAGGTCCGCCAAAGCGTCCTCTACGCTGTAAGGTGGCTCTTCTGGACGAGCGTTATCCTGGGCCAGCGGCCGCGCTGTCGAAGAAGGCCGGTCATTGGGTGTGGCGGATGTCGGCCCCGGGCGCGAGCCAATGGGCTCCTCGGCTATGATCTTGCGTATCGAAGCAAGGATTTCCTCCATGCTCGGTTCGGGCGCCTTGTCCGACTTGTGCATCCCCACCCTCACTGCTCGGTGGCTTTCTCGGCGCGATCATCGCGCATCTGCGGGCAACAACTCAGGTCGTGGTACAACGAATGCCCCACCACATCAATGCATTCGCCTGCACGCGATCGAGGCGGTCCTGCGTCTCGCGGATCGGCTCTGGAGATTGCCGCAGCCGGGCCGTTCCCCGGCAGACTCGCCGTGTCCCGGCTCAGGAAATTTGGCACGCGCACCTTGCATCAACCCAGTGAAACGCGCGGCCTTCTCTCAGGCGAATAAGCCGCTTTCACGGCAGCTCAGACAGACAGCGCGCACACTATTTCGCTGGAGCGGGCTCGATGTGGGTTTCCCACTGACCAAAACTCTCGCGTCGCGCGTCCGTATGGGTGATGCTTATGCCTCCCCACTTCCCGCGAACCTCATGGTAGTGAGCTTCGGGATCGTAGACGGCGGCGCCCAGCCCCAAGTGTTCGGCAGTCAATCGGCCTATCGAGGAAAGCAGTGTGTAGGCGCTGACCACAAGATCCCGCCGCGTGGTGACGAGATTGACCTCCGCGTTCAGCAGCTCTTGCTCCGCATTGAGAACATCGAGCAGCGTCCGCTGGCCGACCCGTTCCTCTTCACGCACACCAGCCAACGCAATCCGGTTGGCTTCGACCGACGTCAGGTCGGAACTCAACTGCGCGCGCGATGCCTCCAGCCGCGCCCACGAGGCGACGACATCGGCTAATGCTTCCGTGCGGAACTGCTCCACCTCTTGCAACCTGCTCACGTGGGTGTGCTTCGCCTGCCGCACGCGGGCCGAGACCTCTCCGCCCTGATAGATTGGTATGGTCACCCGGCCAGTGACCTGAGTGGTCTCTCTTTCATCGAAGTTATCGCCCAGCCCGAAACGCCGGTCGTAGCTTGCATCGAGGGTCACCTCTGGCAGCAGCTCGCCCCAGATCCGGTCAACGACGTGGCGCGCCGCTTGCTCGCGGTACAAGGCGGCGACGATGTTCGGGTTCTCCTGCTCCGCAATCGCTACCGCTTCTTGTTGCGATTTGGGAAGCAGATGCTCGGGAACACTCAGCTCCGCCAAATTGCTCGGAGGGTGGCCGATGACCCGTTCGTAGGCAGCGCGGCTCGCGCGCAGGTTTGCACGCGCAAGCTCAAGGGCCGAAACGGCATCGGCTCTGCGCGCCCGTGCCTGAGCGACGTCTGTGCGCGTCACCTCACCAACGGCAAACCGGTCCTCCGTCGCACGCAGCTCCCGCGTCAGCACGTTGACATTGTTCTCACGCAGCCGAACGACGGCCTGATCTCGAACGACATCGGCATAGGCAATGACGGCCTCGAGCAGCACGGACTGCTCGATGATGCGCAGGTTGGCACGCTGCGCCCGCACGACGGCCTCGGCCTCTCGCACCGTGTTCAGCGTGCGAAATCCCCGAAACAACGGCTGCGAAATGTCGATTCCATAGCCGCGTGGATTGGTTTCGCTAGTCTGCGTCTCGCTGGCGCCGCGCGCGACGCTCTTCTGATATCCCACGTCTGCCGAGCCGAAGATGAAGGGGCGATAGCCGGACAGTGCTCGAGGCACCTCCTCGTCCGTGGCGCGTAGGCGAGCACGCTCTGCATCCAGTCGCGGATTGTACTTATAGGCCGCGGTGAGCGCCTCGAGCAGCGTCTCTGCCGTGGCAGACCCCGGCAAGCCGGACAGCACAATAGCCGCCAATGCGGCGCCTAAGCTCATCCGTGCCACACGCACCCGAGACTCGCCCATGTCGCCCTCAATCTTAGCTGTCATGACGGCCCTCCCCCCGTGCTCCGACAAATCAAACCGCAGCGCGGCCGTCGAAGCCCTGCAACTCGTTCAGTTAAACTGATTCCCCCTGGGGCCGTAGCGGCGCGAATCTCTAGGTACCTCAATCTGGAGGCACAGACGAACTGAGAATCGGGTGTGGCTAGCCTTGTGCGCCGGCCAGAGTGGCCGGAATTCCACACTTATGGGTGTAACTGATAATCAGAATACGAACTCAGGCGCGCGCTCGAACCCGGGAAGAACGGGAGCGGCAGCGTCAAACAGAGTTCTGGGCGAGACGTTCGACCCGGAGCGTTGCCAGACGGTGGCCCTCCCAACACCGCCGTCCGCGATCACGGCGACAAGCCGGCCGCCGTCCTTGAGCTGGTTGAACAACGTCTCTGGCACTTCGGGAACAGCACCGCTCAGGAGAATAGCGTCGTAGGGTCCCTCGCTCGGCCAGCCCTCCTTAAGGCTGCCCACCACCACGACGGCGTTGTCGATGCCGAGGGCCGAGAGCGTCTCTGTGGCAGTCGCCGCGAGCACCGGGTCGGACTCGAGGCCCACGACGGTCTGCACAATCTTGGCCATCACGGCACTGCCGTACCCTGTCCCACACCCGACCTCGAGCACAATGGCGTCGTGCTCGAGCTCGAGGGCCTGGATCAGCCTGGCGCGCCCCCCCGGGGCCCCCATAAACAGGGCGCCGTTACCCCCGGGGGAACCCG
>QGVC01000668.1 GCA_003242645.1 Pseudomonadota bacterium | reverse complement strand
CCTTCCACCGCTGCATTGAGTGCCTTGATCAAACAGGAGCGAGCTATTTTGCCGGATAAGTCGGCGAGATTAGATTGGGGGTGACTTCATGCTTGCTCTTGCTGGCCCACAAAATCCCGCGTTTCAAGATCGTCATCGCCTCCGGCACGTCGAATACTTCGGGCTGATGTCCGAGCGACGTGTAGAACACCCGGCCCTTGCCATAGACCTTCTTCCATACCACCGGCATGGTGGCGCCCTCGACCCAATAGTCGTGCTTGCCGTCGAAGGTGGTCGTCGCCAGCACTTTATTGTTGGGGTCGACGTGCATGTAGTACTGCTCGGAAACAACGTCGAAATCGTTCAATCCGTAGGTGATGGGGTCTTCGTGATCGATGATGTTCACCCGGTATTTGACGCCGTCGTTGCCGGGATGCTCCACCCATTGGCCGCCGATCATGTATTCATAACGTTGCGATTCGTGGAACGCATCGCCGAGACCGCCGTGCCAACCGGCAATGCCGGCGCCGTTCTCGACGGCGGTAAGCAGACCTTTGACTTGTTCCCGGGTGATTTTCCCCTGGGTATAGATCTGGACAATCAAATCCACTTCGCTCATGTACTGCTCATCGGTATACGGTTCGAGGTTGGACGAGACCCGTACCTCGAAGCCTTCCGATTGCAGCCACGGCACGATGATGTCGCGAAAACGTTCCGGCGCGTGGCCATCCCAACCGCCGTAGACAAAAAGCGCCTTGGGAGCTTGGTCGGCGGCGAAAGAGGAACCCGAAAAAATCAGTGCGAGGAAACAGAACGAGATAATTTCGCGCATTCTCATCGAGTAATTCATTTTTATCGCCTCGTCAGTCATTCAAATTTTCACTGCTACTTCGCGCCGGACTGCGAAAGCCATCCCGCCAACGACCGCAAACGAGGGCGAACGATAGCACCCGCAACGCATCAGTCCAACGGATAGCCAGCCTGGCGCACTGCTGTCCGGGGAAAATGCGATACCTACCTCCGTCGCTCCGGCGGAGGCCGGAGTCCAGGCTTAGGCGCGCATGGCGCTCTGCGTTTTTGCCTATAGGGGTCGGGGAGCAGTATCGCTGCTCCCCGCCCTCCGAACCGTACGGGCGGTTCTCCCGCATACGGCTCTCCGGTCAGTGGTTATCTACATCGAGATTGGCGTTCAAGAGCGTGAGCTAGCGAGAGGGTGAATAGCCCGCGCTCAACAAAGTAGGCGTTGCTCCAGCGGCGATGATCCTCTGGTGTCACACCTCGTCCGGGACGATGTGCGTGGTGTCGTAAGATCGAGCGCAGCCGGCGACGGATGAACCCATCCAACGCGCGAAAAGTGTACACATGGGCATGCTTGAAGTAGTTGAACCAGCCACGCAGCATGGGATTGAGCGCATCGATCACGCTCTGCAGTGATTGCCCTCCCGTGCGTCGCGTACGCTGGCGCACCCGATCCTTGAACGAGCGCAGACTCTTGCGCCGAACAGTGCGCCGGCCCGCTTCAAACCGGTAACCGAGAAAGTCAAAACCTTCTCCGGGCACGCGGCAGTCGCCAATACGGGTCTTGTGGGGATGCAGCTGCAATCCGTGGGCGTGCATCCATGCCTGTACGTGCTCCAGTGCCGATTGAGCTTGCTCTTGGGTATCGCACAGGATCACAAAGTCATCGGCGTAGCGCACCATGCGGTAGCCATACCGATCTATCTGTAAATCGAACTCGTGCAAGTACACATTCGC
>QGVC01000667.1 GCA_003242645.1 Pseudomonadota bacterium | reverse complement strand
GTTTTCGGCGCAGCTCTCCGGGCCGCGGCCAGTCGGCACATTGTTGGGCGGTGAATTATGCGATTCCCCCTTCGTTACCATCTTGTCACGGTGCTACTGGTTTATGCTGTCACCCCAACGCTTGTTTGGCTCAATCTGCGCGAGTGGGTCCGAGTCTCACGTCCATTCGATCTCGGACTTGGCAGTCCGCTGGTGGACGTCTACGTTGCCTCGGGTTGGCCTTTTGACCATCGTTCGTGCGTATACCTTGTCCCCCTAGACAATCTCAACGACTTCCACGATTGGCTACAAACCGAAAATGAGAAGTGGAGCTTCACGTTTCGAAACGTAAGGTTAGCCCTTAACATGGCATGCAGTTGTCTTGTGATTGTTTGCTTCGCCGTAGTTCCCGAGATCGCCATGCGTCTGCTGGCCCGGCATTGAAGGCGATCCCGTTCAAGTTGATACGGCCAACCACGCGGGCATAGTCGAGTCAGGCACACAACATCATGGGAACGTTCTCCGCGTTTACGTGCGACTTCGTCACGATGCTGGCTTGCCCGAATGCCAATTGATTCCTGACGCTTTAAAAGCCACGGGCGCAAAGGCGATTGGTTGCGCTTCTATGAACGTCCGGTTTACGTTGTTCGCAATTTCTTTCGGATATTCAAGCTGTTTCCGGCAGTCTTGAATTCCGATTCCCTTTCCGTGTCGACGGACCATCTGACTTCCAAGATCGTCGATTAATCTCCGACGGACCAACAACCTGAGAAACTGGTCATTGGATTCTCGGCTGGACTCGCCTGCCTGATTGAAGGCTGAAGCCGGCCACGGCGCCTCCTGGCATATCCTCGTAAAGCGGTGAGTGAAGCCGCCTCCACCCTAAAACGTGATGTTCTCGTAGTGCGTCTTGCTGTTGGCTGAATGTCGGAAGTCCGCGTCTGTAACGCGCAAACAGGGATGACGGATAGCAGATCGTTCAATGCAATGCGTCTGCCGATTGCAGCTTCGCTATTTGGCGGACGCGTCTTTGGCACGATTCTTTGGCCTTGCTTCGCTTGCAGTTGTCCTCGAGCGAGTTTCCCCCGCAAGCGCTTTGGTTGCCGCGGCCTGCGCACCTTCAGTACAATCGATTTGTAGCCGCCGTCTCTGTGGGTACGTTCAACAAGGTTCTGTCCGTCCCGCTTCCGACGATGCCCGTCGATATCAAGACATCCGCGCTGCAAGCACATGACGGCTAGAGCGCTTTTGTTGCCCTCAGTTCAGACTGTGCGGTCCGTCTGCTCAGTGTCTGGGAGGTAACCACGATGTGGAAGGAGATCGTACTGTGGTTACTCGTCATCAATCTGGGAATTGCCTTTGGCGCCGGCATCTATGAGGGCAGAGTAGTCATTCCTCAGTGGGCAAGTATTCCTCCCAGCGAATGGCCCAATACCGGTTTGCTGTTCTGGGTATATGTGACCACTGTTCCGCTGACCCTGCTTACGTTGGCTGGCCTAGTCGCCGGATGGCTGAGTCAAGGTCCCATGCGGCCCTGGTATTTGACGGCTGCCTGCATTGTGATCGTCGAACGCATCGCCACCTTTTCATATTTCATCCCCACCATGATAAGTCTGATGGACGTGGAAGGCCCAGCCGACGCTGAAGTTAAGGCAACCCTTTCGCAATGGTTACTTATGAACCATGGGCGTCACGCACTTACACTCGCTGGCTGGCTTGCCGCCTTAAAAGCGTTATCTCTTTCTAAGGCGAGCGGTTAGC
>QGVC01000216.1 GCA_003242645.1 Pseudomonadota bacterium | reverse complement strand
GCGGGTGAGCCGCATATCCCGGCGCCAGTCTCCGAACACGAACTCTATTCGAAAGAGTAGCTTCGCCCTGCGTCCTTGCAGGTGCTTTAATTACTTGGGCTGGCTTGCCGCTGGAGGATTATCCATTCCAGGAGCTGGCTCAGGAGTGGCTGCGTCTTCGCGTTGCGTCTCTCCACCATCCTCCAGCTTGATGGTATTCGCCTCGACGATAATCCGTTCGACGAGATTGAACGCGTCCTCGCGGAAGGCTTTTCGCGATCCATTGCGGCTGTAGAACATGTGGCCGCCCGGGTAGACGATGCTGGTCACGCGCTGGCGATCGCCATAGGCCGGAAGCTGATCGAGAATGAGTTGAGTGGCAAAGTAAGGCGTCACCAGATCCGTAAATCCGTGGACCACCAACACACGCAGCCGCTCATCAAGCGCCAAAACCTCCTTGAGCTCGCTCACGGACTCAGGCGGCGTGGGAGAGTTGCCCCAGATCCAGTTGCGGTTCACACGCCCGCTCAGATCCTCGTATGAGCGATCGGTACGATAGCCGAGCTTTGAGCTGTAGAGCTGGAGCATGGCGCTCGTCAGGGGTGCCTTGAGCGCCGCAGTAAGAGGATCGCGATATCGTGGGCGCTCCGAATGTGGGTCCGGATTGAGGGCCGTGATGCTGGCGTCGTAAAGGCTCGCAATCCTGCCTTTAGGCCGGTTCACCTCGTCACTGTAGATGCTGCCGCTGATCCTGCCGCCGTAGCGCCTCACCGTCTCCTGTGGGAGACCTGTGATCTCTGCAACCTTCGAAACGATGCGGTCCATCGCAGCTGGGTCCCGCGGACCGCGCATCAGATCTCTGAGGTAATCTCCCCTGGCGTACTCCTCGACATCTTTCAGGGCTTCACGTGTGATCTCCTCGCCGTGGCGCTCCATTTCCGCAGCGGCCAGGGATGGGAGCAGGCCGACGTAGGCGAGCGGCGGATTGTTGTTACGCCGGCTAGCGAAATCGAGGACCGGCGAGACGAGGATCAATGCGTTGAGCGCGATGCCGTGCTCGCTCTGCAGCCTGTGGGCGATTTTCGGCCCGCGAAAGCCGCCATAGCTTTCGCCGACGTACAACTTGGGAGAAGCGAGCCGATTGTTCTGGTAAACCCATTTCTCGATGAATTCGGAAATGGACTCGATGTCCCCCTCGAGCGACCAGAAGTAGGAGGGGCCGCCTTCCTCGCGACTCCCAGGGCGACCCGCTCGCCGGCGGTCCCGCTCCT
The DNA here is from genome assembly GCA_003242645.1 of Pseudomonadota bacterium. The sequence continues at coordinate 4,972 of QGVC01000216.1, read as the reverse complement.
CCTCGCTGGAGCCAGGTCCTTCCGTCACAATTTGACTGAAGCCCGTTCCGACCGGATCGATGAAAACGAGATCGGTGAAGTCGAGCCAGGTTTCAGCATTGGGAATCAGCAGCGCGGGGGCCGAGGGCGAGGCGGCAGCCTTCTCCATGTCGATGCGCCAGGGCCCGAGGGAGCCGAGATGAAGCCATGCGGATGAGGCCCCGGGGCCGCCGTTCAAGACGAACGTCACGGGCCGCTGGCCGGCTTGCATGCCATCGAGCGTGTAGGAGATGTAGCCCATCTCCGCCAGCACCTTGCCCTTCGAGTTCGTGATCGGAATGGAGCCAGCCGTTGCCTTGAATCGAAGCGATCGATCCGGCAACTCGAGCACGTGCTCCGTCACCACGTCGGGCGGCAACCTGTTCGAGACCTCGGGTGGTCTCGCGTCCTCGGCGAGCAGGGCGGGAGGCGAACCGGCAACCAGTACGGTGAAAGCGACCGCAACGGCTCTGATTATCGACATGAAGGGCTTGCGGTCGGCCATCTCTTTCCCTCGGTTCTACGCGCGCCGGCGGAATTGCCGGATACCAAGAAACACATCCACGCATGGGCAGGCATGTGACGCCGATCAAACGCTCAAGCCTGCCGCAGCCCGAGGATACTGCGCAGGCGGTCCCGGCAAGGCAAGAGCAAGAGGTTACGCGAACGACTGCACCTGCGGCTTTAAGGTTTCCCCGTTGCAGGTATGCATGGGCTGATGTGCTATGTCGCAGGCGCTCCGCTGGCCTTGCTGGCACGATCCGTTTTCAATGGGGTCCCTAGCCGGTACAGCGAACACCACAATGAGCGACGCAAACCAAAATAGAATCCTGCCGGAAAACCTTTTCCTCGACGCATATCAAGGCCCAGAGGCGCGGCCAATTTGGCTGGTGCGGGAAGGGCAAGACCTCGACGGCATCGAGGGCCTGACGAGCGCACAGCGATCATGGCTCCGCTCCATGGGCTTCAAAGGGAGCCCAAAGAAGCACCTCGCCGTGCCGGGGGCCGATGGTGAGATCGCGGGCGTGGTGCTTGGCATCGGGAATGGCGAGAAGGGCGAGCCGTGTGGCCCCTCGATCCTGCTTGCGGGCCAGCTCGCCTCCAGTCTGCCGCAGGGGCGTTATCGCTTCGCCGGACCCCTCGATGCGCCGGAGCTTGCGGCTATCGCATGGGGGTTGGGCGCATATCGGTTTCGCCGATACAAGTCGAACAACAACAGTGAGCCACCGCCCAGCCTGGTGCTTCCAGCTGGCGCCGACCGCCCCGTGGTCGAACGGATCGTCGAGGGGATCTGGCTCGGACGCGACCTCATCAACACGCCCGCGAGCGACCTTGGGCCTGTGGAGCTTGAAGCAGCGGCTCGCAATCTCGCCGAGCGGCACGGGGCCAGCATCAATGTGGTTGCCGGCAGCGAGCTGGCTGCCGACTTTCCATTGATCCATGCCGTCGGCCGCGCGAGCGCCAGGCCGCCGCGGTTGATCGACATCGTCTGGGGCGCGCCAGACGCACCCAAGGTGACGCTGGTCGGCAAGGGCATCTGCTTCGACACCGGCGGGCTCGATGTGAAGCCGGCGAACGCCATGTTGCTGATGAAGAAGGACATGGGCGGTGCCGCGGTGGCGTTTGCGCTCGCGCATATGATCATGGGGCTCAAGCTTCCAGTGCGCCTGCGTGTGCTGATCGCGGCGGCTGAGAACAGCATCAGCGGCGACGCCTTCCGTCCCGGGGATGTGCTGCGCAGCCGTTCGGGCAAGACGATCGAGATCGGCAACACCGATGCTGAAGGCCGCCTGGTGTTGGCCGATGCTCTTACACTCGCCGACGAGGAAAAACCCGATCGGCTCATCTCATTCGCCACCCTGACGGGCGCTGCGCGCGTGGCGCTCGGTCCTGACGTGCCGCCCCTATATACGGATAACGACGCGTTCGCCTCGGAGCTGATGTCGACCGGCATGGCCATCGGCGATCCCATGTGGCGCATGCCGTTCTGGAGCGGCTACGAGCGCAATCTCGACAGCGAGGTGGCGGACATGAGCAACGTGTCCGAGAGCCCCTTCGCCGGCTCCGTGACCGCGGCGCTGTTCCTGCGCCGCTTCGTCCGCAACGCTGGCACGTACGCGCACCTCGACATCTACGGCTGGCGCCCTGCGGCAGGCCCGCTTGGCCCGAAAGGCGGCGAGCCGCAGACGGCGCGCGCCGTCTTTGAGGTGCTCCGGCACGCCTACAAACCAGCAACAGGGAAGAGAGCAACGGGAAAGAGGTCGTGAAGGCAGATGTGGAGAAGCCGCGCCTCGATCCGCGGCTCAATGCGTACCGTGAAGACCTGGCAGCGGAGTCCCTGCGCGGGAAGGTTGATGCACCGCGCTTCGTCGCCGGCACCAAGAAGCAGGTGATCCGCACTGCGGTTGCGCTTCGGCGGCGGCCGGCTCCGAATGCCGGGCTCGACACGGAAGCGCTGTTCGGCGAAATCCTCACCGTCTACGACGAGGCGAACGGCTGGGCCTGGGTCCAGCTCGATCGCGATGGTTACGTGGGCTACGTGCCCGCAAACGGGCTTTCCGCGGAAATCCGGCCGGCGACGCACAAGGTCTCTGCGCTCGGGACCTTCATGTATCCGGTGCCCGACATCAAGTCGCCTCCCATCATGCACCTCAGCATCAACGCTCAGCTTGCAGTGGAGGAGAAGGTCGACCGCTTTTACAAGTTGGCCGGTGGGGGTTTCGTAGTCGACCGGCACGTCACCGAGTTAGGCAAGGGCGCGCGCGATTTCGTGGACGTGGCCGAGCGGTTCATCGGTACGCCGTATCTTTGGGGTGGCCGGACACGGGTCGGCATCGACTGCTCCGGTCTGGTGCAGATCTCAATGGAGGCTGCAGGTCTGAAAGCGCCGCGTGATACGGACATGCAGCAGGCTGAGCTCGGCAGCTCTGTCCCGATACCCTCGAACCTAGAAGGCCTCCAGCGTGGCGATCTCGTTTTCTGGCCCGGTCACGTGGGCATCATGTGCGATGCCGTCATGATGGTGCACGCGAACGCTCATCACATGGCGGTTACCATTGAGCCTCTGGCTGAAGCGGCCCAGCGGATTTCCAAGACGGGCTGCGAGATCGCGGCCATCAAACGCCTGCCGGCCCTGTCGGCGTACAGTGGCTAGCGTCCGTGCCCAGGAAGCGATGCCGCGCGGCGGATCGAGCGGAAGGCGTAAGTCCGGGCACCGTCTAGTTCGGTCCGCCTACCGAGCGACCCAGCGCGGAACGCGCTCGTGCCGTCACCGCCGGTACGGCGCGAAGGCCTCCACCTCAGCCTCCACCTCAACGCCCTCGATCGAAGGAGCATCCGGGTTAGGCCGCCGGAAATGCCCTTCGTTCGTCCCCGGCAGATCGATCAATGTTTCTGTGCTGTACAGGATTCCGGTTGCCTGCCCCCGCCAGCGGCGGATCAAAACGCGACCGTTGGCGATGGAGCGGACCATCTGGGGAATGTCCGTCAGCGCATCAAATGGCTGGTCCTCGTAGATCTCGCCGCCAACGTTGATGTCGAACTTGCGATCAGGACGGATGACAATCTCGAAGGGGCAAGCTGTGGGGGCATGAGGAACAGCGCTGATGCGCCAGGCTCCGTTCAAAGGGCCCAGCTCGATCTTGGCCCAGGGCGCCATCTCCTTCGCCCAGGTCTCAAGAGCAGCGATAACATGCTTGAGCTGTTTACGGAGGATATCGTTGGATGACATTCCAGGCCGCGGAGCAGGGATCGTGTTGCTGACGAGAGCGTATCGCACCTCGCCCATAAGGAGCAGATCATCTGCCCAAACGGTTTAATTCCGCTGAACTTTTGACTTAGTTGCACCGTGTTTGACTTAGTAGCCCCGCGCGCGATCTACCACATTCTCCAGTGGCTCACCGGCCTGATGGCGTCTGATCTGGCGCAACGTGTAGCGGGAGATGGCCTCCGGCGTAGTTTCCGCCGCGTTGTGCGGGGTAACGGTGACTCGCGGGTGGGTCCAAAGCGGGCTCGTCTCCGGCAGCGGTTCGGTCTCAAACACATCGAGCGAGGCCGCATAAAGCTCGCCGGCATCGAGCGCGGCGAGGATATCGGCTTCGACCTGAAGCCCGCCGCGCCCGGCGTTGATGAGAACGGGGCCAGGTAAGCTTGGATGCCGTCCGTGCTGCGAGAGCTTGCGCAGAAGATCGCGATTGATGATGCCGCGGGTCTGAGGCGTTAACGGCAGCGTGCAGGCAAGGATGTCGGTGCCGGCGAGAAATGCCTCGAGGCCCTCCTGTCCTGCGAAGCACTCGACACCTTCAATGCTCTTCTGGGTGCGACTCCAGCCGCGCAGTTGGAAGCCCAATGGCTTTAAGGCTTTCGCAGTAGCCTCACCCATAACGCCGAGGCCCATGAGGCCGACGCGCACCTCGTGCATCGCCGGCTCGCCGCGATATTCCCATTTGCGCTGCCGCTGCAGCTCCAGGAACTCGCACATGCGGCGGGTATGGAACAAAACGTGCAGGACGAGATAGCCGACCATGCGGCTTGTCAGATCGGGATCGACAAAGCGCACGATGGGAACGTTCGGCAGCTCGGGGTCCTTCAACAGATGGTCGACACCCGCCCCGACGGAGATGATGAGCTCGAGATTGGGGAAGGTCTTGAGCACGCCCATAGGCGGCCCCCAGGCGAGCGCGTAACGGATGTCCTCCGCGCGCAGCGCATCTGGCCACACTCGAATGTCGAAGCCGGGGTTCAGGGCCCGCATCGCGGATGCAAACTCCTCCGTCCGCTGGCTTCCTATGATGAGCAGCGCCATTGGCTTCCCCCGCTTGGATCGGCTCAGACGGCGAGCGCTCCGCGGTGCTCGACCTTGAGGTCGAATGCAGCTGCGAACAGAGCCTTCGTGTAGTCGGACTTCGGTGCGCGGAAGATTTCCTCGGCCGGGCCTTCCTCCACCACCTTGCCG
>QGVC01000666.1 GCA_003242645.1 Pseudomonadota bacterium | reverse complement strand
CCGCTTCCCGAAATCACCGATCTCACGCGCCCGTTCTGGAGCGCCGCGCGCGAGGGCAAGCTGGTCATGCAGAAATGCCCGAGCTGCGGAACTATAGACTTTTTTCCGAAGCCTTGGTGTATTGAATGCGGAAAGCGTGAGCGAGAGTGGGTCGAGGTAAGCCCCCGAGGCACGGTGTACTCTTACACCGTCACGTCACTCGTGATGATGAACCTCCCAGGCTGGGAAAAGGACTTGCCAGTCATTCTCTGCCTCGTTGATCTTGACGACGGTGGGCGGATGTATGCCCAGCTGGTTGGGTGTCCGCCGGAGGAGGTTCGAATCGGTATGCGCGTCGAAGCACATTTTGAGCAGATCAGCGACGAAGCGGGGATTCCCAAGTTTCGGCCGCTTTAATAGAGGCTCACCGGCGCAAACCAGGGCGTAATATCGATGTGTGGAGGAAACACCATGAAACGCTTTAGTTATTGGGGGCTCTTAAGTTTCGGTTTAGTTGTTGCCGCGATCGCAACGGGCAGCAGTCATGCGCAAACTGCGGACAGACAGGAGGTCTCTCTCAGCCTCATATCGGCTCCATTCGGCACTGGATCTTACGTGCTCGGCTCGGCGCTCGAGGAGATCTCGAAAAAGAATCATCCTTGGCTGCGGATCGTGCATTCTGAAAGCCCAGGTTTCGTCTTCAACATCAAGAAGTTGGACAAGGAGCCCGAGCTCAAGAAATCGATGATCGTCGGATCGAGCTCCGGCGTGAGCGGCCTCGCCGCTATCGGTGAAAAGCCGTTTGATCAAAAATATCCACCTCTCAAGGTGATCGCGAACTACAATCTCACGGCGGTGTGGCTCGCCACTCTCGACCCGAATATCAAATCGGTCAAAGACTTAGCCGGGAAGAAGATTGGACTTGGGCGTGTAACGCAGATCAATTGGGCGATTCAGCCTGAGTGGGTGCTGAAGTATGGATACGATCTGCCGAAAGGCAAAGTCGATATCCAATACATAGGCACAAAAGAGGCAGTCGACGCGCTGCTCGACGGCACGGTTGATGCTGCCGTTGTCGGTGGATACTTCGATCCGCTCACGAACAAGCTCGAGTTAAGCCCGCAGACCGTGGAGTTCCTCGCCTCGGGCCGTAATGTCACACACCTGTCCTGGGGAATCGAGCCGGTCAAGAAAACGATCGCCCAGGGCATGAAAGTCGTCCCGATCACCGTTCCGGCAAATACGATCGAGGGAGTTTCTGAGCCGCTCGAGATACTCGCCGACTCGACGGTATGGATGGTTGCAGACGAATTCCCGGAAGAGCTCGCTTACGAAACGACAAAGCTCATCATCCAGCACATTAAGACCTTCGCTGATTATCACGCTCTCGGCAAGCTGATGTCCACAGCGGCCTTGTCCTACGGGTGGGATCAGGAAGAACTCCATCCCGGTGCTCTGCGTGCCTACAAAGAGGCCGGACTTCTAAAGTAGCACCAAATGAGGGGCCAGCGGCGCGGGCCAGAGCGGCCCCTCTTCGATCTTGCGCGGTCTTGGTGATGCGCTGATCGCGGTTTTATTTGCGGACAGCGTCGAACGCAGAAAAGTCTGGCACCGGGAGGCGGGTTATGGAGGGCGAAGCGAGGAGCAGGCAGAGCAGGGATTTAGATTGGCTGCTCGTAGGGGTAGGGTTGGCCAGTTTGGCCAACCTAAGAATTTCAACACGAAACCGGGCTGGGTTTTTTAACAAATCGTACCCCGCGCCAAAAA
>QGVC01000665.1 GCA_003242645.1 Pseudomonadota bacterium | reverse complement strand
TCGATGTAATGCCTCGTCTCGCCGCCGTACTCCAAATGTCTCTGCAGGAGCTGTTTGACGCCGACCCACTACCGCCGGGCGCCTACCCAGCATCCGAGGACGTCGTCATGCTGCCTGTCGTGTCGCAAGTCAAGGCTGGGCTGCCAAAGTGGACCGAGGAGGATGTCTTAGGAGTGCGGGCCATCGAGGCAGAGAGAGTTCGGGGCGGAACGTACTTCTGGATGCGGGTCGAAGGCGACAGCATGGTCGGAGCCGGTATTCCCCCAGGCTCCTACGTGCTCGTGCGAAAGCAACCGACCATTGATAACGGAGAAATCGCTGTTGTCGACATCGAGGATGAGGGCGTCGCTCTCAAACGCGTCCACATCACTGATGAACACGTCATCCTATACTCGGAAAACCCCGAGTACCCACCCATGATCGTGCAGAGGAACCGGGTACGCATCATCGGACGGGTGAAACTCTGCCAGATCGAGTTTTGAGGGGGGCAACGTCTATGCGACCGCCGGCGGCCGCAATCGGCAAATCGGTATGGTGGGAATGAACAGAATGCACAGATTTTGTGCGAGGAGGATGGCAGCCGTGGACGATTTGACGATACAGCGCCAATTGGGCGATCGTGAATTGCAAATTTTTAACGCTGAAATGCAGCGTCAACAGAAGAGTGTTCTGGTGAGCTATATCCTGTGGTTCTTCTTCGGTTGGGCCGGTGCCCACAAGTTTTACTTAGGGAAGCCCGTCTGGGGATTGGTATACCTCCTTCTTGGCCTCGGGGGCCACATCTTGTTCTGGGGAGGCTTTCTTGCGGCTCTAGCCGACGCCCAAGCCGCAGAGACCGCTGGACGCGCATCAGACCTGGGGCTTCTTGTCACGGGTGTGTGGGGACTGCTCATGCTGTGGGACTTGATTACCTTGCCCAGTCAGCATAATAGGCGTGAGGCGCGGATTAGACGGGACTTACTGGCAAGACTCAAGTCCGACTGATTCACCCCATCAATGGAGGGATACCATGCCACGGCCGCGCGTGGCGGTAGAGCACGCAAGGAGGTTAGTGAGGTTGCTCAAAGCGCAGACCGTGATACTCGCCGGTCTCGTCGTATTCCTATCTGCGCCCTCGGGCACATCCGCCATTCCGTCTACGGCTCCCACTTCCTACCCAACGTGCCGGGCGCTCGAGGTCATTGATTGGGAGACATACTCTCGGGCGCGGGTAGACGTAGAGCATTCCTTGCGGTATACCGATTTCAGTGGTGCAGAGCGAACAATAACCTATACGACAACCTGGCGCATTATGCCCGAAGACGGCCTGATTCGCTTGCAGTACGAGGAGCAGTTCTGCGTCCTGCTTCAGCCCGAAGACGCGGCGAGCCTCGCAAGTGCTCTGCGCCTGTTGGCGGGGGCCCCTTTCGGTGAGTCCCTCACGCGGTATGGTCGCACATGGTCGGCCAGCATCGCGACAGTATCAGAGAGGGATATGATGGGGATTCTGACCCTTGAAAGTGGCGATGTCGTTATCTCGGTGAACCTGCCGGTGGGTCAAATGGCTAAGCTTGCAGCCGCTATTGAGCGCGCCTTGGACCCGATGGTTGGACAGCCAGGCGCGCACGAGACTGGCAGAGAGGGCGCCGAGCCGACGAGTCGGTACGACGCTCTACGCATTGTTTTGGACGCCCAATCTTTTCGCAGCGCATTCGCCGACGATGACCGTCTGCTCTACATAACCGAGTGGCAGTGCTCCGGTGTGGGGAAG
>QGVC01000215.1 GCA_003242645.1 Pseudomonadota bacterium | reverse complement strand
GGATACTTCGGAATGACTTTTGAAACTCGCATCGACCGCCGCTTTGCTGCACTAAAGCGTGAGGGCCGGAGCGCGCTTGTCACGTTCATTACGGCCGGTGATCCAGACTACGACACGAGTGCGAAGATCCTGGCGGGTCTGCCTGAGGCCGGGGCGGATATCATTGAGCTTGGAATGCCTTTCTCCGACCCTATGGCTGACGGGCCGGTGATCCAGGCCTCATCGCAACGAGCAATTGCTGCCGGCCAGACCATGCGGAAGACGCTGGCCATGGTGGCGGACTTCCGGAAGCAGGATCAGGACACGCCCCTGGTTCTGATGGGCTACTACAACCCGATTTATGTCTATCCGACCGAAAAGTTCCTCGACGACGCCAAAGCTGCGGGCGTGGACGGGCTGATTGTTGTGGATGTGCCGCCCGAGGCGGATGACGAGCTTTGTCTGCCGGCCATGAAACGCGGGTTGAGCTTCATCCGGCTTGCAACACCAACGACCGATTCCAAGCGGTTGCCCGCCGTCCTCGCCAATTCCAGCGGTTTCGTCTATTATGTCTCCATCACCGGGATCACGGGGACGTCAGCACCTGACGTTGAAGAGGTGCACGCCCACGTTGAGCGAATCAGGGGCGCGACAGCGCTCCCTGTTGTCGTAGGGTTCGGTGTGAAGACTCCCGAGCAGGCCAGAGCCATTGCCGCAGGTGCTGATGGCGTGGTCGTCGGCTCGGCACTGGTCAGCACGATCGAGCGAAGCCTCGACGCCAACGGTAAAGCGACCAGTCGGACGGTTCCAGAGGTCCTCGACCTGGTGAGAAGCTTGGCCAGTGGATTGCGCGCCGGGGTAACCCATCCCAGCATGGCGAGTTGAGCCGTGGGGGGCTATATCAGGACAAGGATGAGGGCGGCGAGCTCGTTTTGGTTGGGTATCGGAGTGTGAGGAGCGCTCGAGCGTGAACTGGATCAACAACGTCGTGCGTCCGAAGATCCGCAGCTTCCTGACCACGAAGCGCGAGGTCCCGGACAACCTCTGGGTGAAATGCCCGCAAAGCGGCCAGATGGTCTTCTACAAGGACCTCGAGGCCAACCAGTTCGTCGTGCCGGGCTCGAACTATCATTTCCGCATGGGTGCGGATGCGCGCCTGAAGCACCTTTTCGACGGCGGTGAGTACACGAAGTATCCGGTTCCTAGTGTTCCGCTTGATCCTCTGAAATTCCGCGACGGCCGCCGCTACATCGACCGCCTAAAGGACGCAAGGGCGGAAACGCAACTCGATGACGCTGTTCTGATTGGTGAAGGGACGCTGGACGGCCAGGAGGTCGTCGCTGCGGCACAGGATTTCCGCTTCATGGGCGGCTCGCTCGGCATGGCAGCGGGCGAGGCCGTAATAGCGGGTATGATGCGTGCTATCGAGAAGAAGACGCCCTTCATTCTCTTCGCGGCCTCCGGCGGTGCGCGCATGCAGGAGGGCATCCTTTCGCTGATGCAGATGCCGCGGACCACGATCGCCGTGCAGCGTCTGCGCGAAGCGCGCCTGCCCTACATCGTTGTGCTAACGGACCCGACGACAGGTGGCGTCACAGCGTCTTACGCAATGTTGGGCGATATTCATATCGCTGAGCCGGGCGCCCTCATCTGCTTTGCAGGCCCGCGCGTTATTCAGCAGACCATTCGTGAGCAGCTGCCGGAGGGGTTCCAGCGGGCGGAATACCTGCTTGAGCACGGCATGATCGACATGGTGGTGCATCGCCACAAGCTGCGCGAGACGCTGTCTCGCATCTGCCGGTTGCTCATGGCGAACAAGGCTTACGCGAAGGCAAAGCCCAGAGCCTTCAATGGCTATCCCTACGTGAACGGCGCCCAGGTCGATCGAGCGATCATAGATCCCCGGGGCAACGCGGAGGATGAGATCGTCGTCGAAGCAGAGCCGGTAGGGGAGGACGAGCGCTTCGATCCATCTCGCGTCGCGAAGCGCCAAAAGGCCAAGCGGGAAGGCGAGTCCGAATCTCCGCGTCCCCAGGCTGAGGACGGTATCTGACTGCTATGACCGGCGGCGGCCGCCCTCCTGATCCCTAGATTCCTTGCGATTATAACCAGGGCGGCGATCGGAGCCACGATGCCCACGAGCGACGAACTTCTTGCCGAAATGAAGCGGCTGCACCCGCAGCTCATTGATCTGTCGCTCGGACGGATCGAGCGGCTGCTCGCAAAGCTCGGGAATCCGCAAGATAAGCTGCCGCCCGTCATCCATATTGCAGGGACCAACGGCAAGGGATCCACGGCTGCCTTTCTGAAGGCGATGATCGAGGCAGCCGGGAGACGCGTTCACGTCTACACATCTCCACATCTGGTCCGCTTTCACGAGAGGATTTCACTGGCAGGACCAGGAGGTAAATCGCGCCCTATCGGCGAAGAAGCACTGGTGCGGCTGCTCCAGCGTGTGTCCGAGATCAATGCTGGTGAGCCAATTACGTTTTTCGAGATCACAACCGCCGCCGCTTTTCTTGCTTTCTCCGAAACTCCTGCAGATGCGGTGATCCTCGAGGTCGGCCTGGGCGGGCGGCTCGACGCAACGAACGTGGTGACAAGACCGGCCTTGTCGGTGATTACGCCAGTCGCGCTGGATCACTCCGACAAGCTTGGCACCACGCTGGCCGAAATCGCCGGTGAAAAAGCGGGAATTCTGAAACAGGACGTGCCCGCAGTCATTTCTCAGCAAGAGGACGAGGCGCTGGAGGTCATCGTTGCTCACGCGACTCGCGTGGGCGCGCCACTCCTTGTCTGGGGACGCGATTTCGACGCTTACGAGCAGCATGGCCGCTTGGTCGTTCAAAAGGAAGACGAGCTGCTCGATCTGCCTAAGCCAAGTCTCATCGGACGTCATCAGATCGTGAATGCGGGCACTGCCGTGGCTGCGGCGCTGGCACTGCGTAGATTTGGGCTCAACGAGCAAACGATCGGCCGTGGACTGACGGAAGTCGAATGGCCGGCCCGTATGCAGCGGTTGAAATTTGGTCCGCTGACAGAAATTGCCGACTCCACAACCGAAATATGGCTCGACGGCGGGCACAATCCTGCTGGTGCCCAGGCAATTGCCCAGACGCTTGCGGATCTCGAAGAACGCTCATCACGGCCGGTGCATCTCGTGGTCGGCATGATGGGGCAAAAGGATGCGGCCGGCTTTCTTTCAGCATTCCGCGGCTTGGTGAGGGGAATAGTAACGGTGCCGATTCCCGGTGCGCATGAAGCCCCGTTTGATCCGGAAGCCTTGGCTGCTCTTGCACGCAACCTCGGCTTCGATGCGGCGAGCGCGGCTAATACGTCCGAAGCTATCCGGCTTATTGAAGCCAATAATGTTGAACCCAAACGCATTTTGATTTGCGGATCGCTTTATCTTGCCGGTCATGTGCTCGCGGAGCAGGAAGGGGTTGCTCAGCAGTCGAATTAATGGAGAAAGTTTTCCCCGGTGCTCTGGCGCGTGATATGATGAGGGCGCGGAGGAGTCCTTTCCGAGCTAACATCCTGAAATTGCGATAGATTTTCGAATTTTCCCCTTGACAGCGTAACGCTGTTTTGGCATAGGTAAGGTATAACGCGACAATTGCGCGAGGGCCGGTGACGGTCGCCGCGCTGAGCACTTCCTCCCAATTATGCTTCCCTACAGGTCATGGACAAAGCGAAGGCCTCGCGCCGGCGAGAGCCCGATTGGGTGGCTATTCGCCGAATGTACGAGGATGGCGAAAAAACGATCGCTGCAATCGCCGCAGAGCACGGGATTACGCCATCGGCAATTCAAAGACGCCGTGCGGCGGAAGGCTGGTTAAAACGGTCGGATAAAATAACAAAGCGAAGAAACTCTGAAAGCGGGGATTCTGATCGGAAAGCATTGATTGCTCGATTGCTGAAGGTCGTCGACCGGAATCTCAAGTTGATGGAGATCCAAATGGAATCAAGTGAGCCGGGCACGGCAGCCGATCGTGAGCGTGAAACACGCGCGATCGGCACTTTGACACGCACAATCGAGAAATTAACGGAGCTGCAATCTGAAGCCGATGTCGCCCGGTCCGCTTCCCGACACTCCAGCGGTGCCATCTCCGTCGATGACAGTGAAGCGGACCGCCTCCGCCTTGAAATTGCGGAACGCATTCTCCGCATTGGCGAGCGGTACGCCGCGAGATGAGATCGTTGCGGCGCTCGCGGATCTTTCAATCTCGGAGCTGCGCTTTCTCTATTGGGATTGGCAAATTTGGGCGCGCGATGATCAGTTGCCGCCAGCCCGTGATGCGCAGGGCCGTCCGTGGCGCACTTGGTTGATCCTTGGCGGTCGCGGCTCGGGAAAGACTCGTGCCGGCGCCGAATGGGTCAGGGCCGAGGCGGCAGCATTGGCGCGGAGAGGCGGGGCTGACTGCGGGCGCATCGCGCTCATCGGGGAAACACTCGATCAGGTGCGCAGCGTGATGGTGGAAGGCGTGTCCGGACTTTTGGCGGTTCATCCGCCGAATGATCGGCCTCGCTTCGAGTCCTCGAAACGCCAGCTGACTTGGCCGAGCGGCGTCATCGCACAACTCTTTTCCGCGGAAGATCCGGAGAGCTTGCGCGGACCGCAGTTCGCAGCGGCGTGGCTCGATGAAATCGCCAAGTGGCGCTACGCGGAGCAAACGTGGGACATGCTGCAATTCGGACTTCGGCTCGGATCGATGCCGCGCCAGGTGGTCACCACGACGCCGCGGCCTGTTCCGATCCTCAAGCGCATCATGAGCGAGGACAGTACAGTTGTAACCCGGGTGCGGACGGCCGACAATGCAGCGAATCTCGCTCCGGCATTTCTGGCCGAAATGGAACGACGATATGGCGGGTCGTTGCTCGGCCGTCAGGAGCTCGATGGTGAGCTGATCGAGGATTTGCCTGGTGGCCTTTGGCGGCGGGATTGGATCGAGCAGCATCGTGTTGCGAACGCGCCGGCACTGCAGCGGGTCGTGGTTGCCGTCGATCCGCCGGTTACTGCTACGAAATCATCGGATGCGTGCGGGATTTGCGTTGCGGGGCTCGGTCCCGACGGGCGAGCCTATGTGCTCGCCGACAGGACTTTGCAGGGCCGTGAGCCACAGGTGTGGGCGCGCGCTGCAATCGCCGCCTACAATGATTTTTCCGCAGACCGGATCGTCGCCGAGGTCAATCAAGGCGGTGATCTCGTTCAGTCAATTCTGCGCCAGATCGACCCTGCCGTGCCCATTCGGATGGTACGGGCGACGCGCGGGAAATGGCTCAGGGCAGAGCCTGTCGCTTCGCTTTATGCGGAGGGCCGTGTGTCACACGTGGGTCACCACGCGGAGCTCGAAGCGCAAATGCTCGCCTTCGGTGCCGATGGTCTGGCGAACGGCCGGAGCCCAGATCGCCTCGATGCGCTCGTTTGGGCGCTGACCGATCTCATCCTAGATGCACCACCTCGGCCCGCTGTGCGCGTGCTCTAGCGGGCGCAGCCTCAATAATCGGGTGAGAAATGACGGCAATCGAACGACAGCCCTCGCGGCTGGCGCGGATGGCGCGCGTCTTTGGCTTTCGGCGGGCGCGCAACAGCGAGCGGAAATCGGGCTCGCACGCACCGCTAATTGCGGTGGAAGGGCTCGGAATGCCGGCATGGATGCCGCGCGATTATTCCGCTTTCGCCCGCGAAGGGATGATGAGAAATCCCATCGTGTATCGAAGCATCCGGATGATTTCGGAGGCTGCCGCCTCTGTGCCCCTCCTGCTCTACGAGGGGGAGCACGAAATCGAGGAGCATCCACTGCTCGACTTGTTGCGCCGTCCGGGTGGTGGCCAGACCACCACAGATTTTTTGGAGGCGTGGTACGGCTATTTGCTGGTCGCTGGAAACACATATATCGAAGCGATTGGATCGGGCGACCGCATCTGGGAGCTGCACGTCTTACGGCCGGACCGGGTGCGCGTTATTCCGGGCGCTAACGGGTGGCCCGAGGCGTACGAATACGCCGTCGATGGCCGCCGGATCATACTCAGCGGTGAGGTCGTGCCCGGCGTGAATCGCGTTCTTCACGTCAAGCTTTTCCATCCAGTGAATGACCATTACGGCCTGTCTCCAATCGAGGCAGCCGCAACGGCGATCGACCTCCACAATACGGCTAGCCGCTGGAACAAGGCTCTGCTCGACAATTCGGCTCGACCCTCGGGTGCGCTGGTCTACACCGCCGGTGGGCAGCTGACGGAGGAGCAGTTCAGGCGACCAAACACAGACATA
>QGVC01000664.1 GCA_003242645.1 Pseudomonadota bacterium | reverse complement strand
GCGCAACGCACCTTTTGCATCGTATGGCGGTCACGACGCACCGCCGCACGACAGTTAAAACAAACCCAGGTCGCCTTGCTCATCGACTTGTATTCCGTTAAGTGAGTACCTGACGCGTTTTGGAGTCCAGCTACTCCAGCACCTCCCACTCGAAACGTTCCAGATGCCGACGCAGCGCGCTCATTGTCGGAAACCGCCTGATGATCGTGTTATAGCGCAGGTTGCACGCGATGTATCGAATTTCCTTCGGCAGTTTGCCGTAATGCGTCCGGCCGCCCATGCATTCCACAAAGACGCGGATACAGTCGACGATATCGTGCTGCTGCTTCCAGCGTGTGGGCTTCCCCCAATCGTAGAAGTCCAGTAGCTTCAATTCGAAGCGCACCCCCACCGGATGGATGAGAATGTTCTGACTGTGCACATCAGCGTGATACTCGCCCAATGAATGGACCGCCTCCAGTCCCTGCGCCAGCGCATAAAGCACGTGAAGTGCCTCGAACGGTGACAGCCGTCCGCCACGATGACGTGCGATCCAGCGTTCGAGCTGATCGCCCTTGCACAGCTCCGACACCATCGCCAGCACCTTCTGCCCGCGTACGATCACCTCGTGCGAGTGGTGATATTGCAGGACGATCGGGCAGTAGCGAAGCGTGTCGAGCTTCTGAGCGTGGCGGATGATGGTGCGCCGGCGGGGATCACGATGGGGGAAATAGAGTTTGGCGGCCCGGCGAATGCCCGTGTCCACCTCGCGGATCTCGTACACCTCGCCTTCCGAGCCGACCCCCAGGAGCGTCTCCACAACATACCGCGACCCCAGCTTCCGGCCGGGCGGCAGGTTGAAGCTCGTCAGCCTTGGCGCCATGGCCAAAAGTATAAATCGCCGCGGACCGCGTCACTCCGAGAAAATGTCGGCGTGGGCGTGTTCCACGGCCGGGCGACGCTTAACGTCATTCCAGTACCAAACGGTGACAACTCCGTCGTTCTTATCCTCGGAGTGCGAGATCGAGATGACCCGGCCGGGCCCCAGTTGCGTGGCGAACTCGGCCGCCTCCGCGAACAGGCCCTCCCACGAGGTGAACGAACTGCGAAACACGCGGTAGGCGACGTGCATGACGAACCCCCATGACTGGCCCCCGCTTCGGCAACGCAGCCGAATCAGGCGCTTTGCGAAGTCGGCTGAGGTTGAGTCTGTGGCGCTGGAGCCTGCTCCGAACCGCTGCCACCTGACTCTGCCTTCTTTTCCTTCGCCACCGGTTTGCGGTCCGGCGCTAGCACCATCGTCATGCGGCGACCCATGATCCGCGGCGGAGCTTCCACCTTGCCCACGTCCGCCAGCTTGTCACAGATCTCCTGCATCGTGCGCAAGCCCAGATCCTGGTGCGCCATTTCACGACCGCGGAACTGCATGGTGAACTGCACTTTGTTCGAATCGAGCAGAAACTCGCGAGCCTTGGTCAGCTTGATGTTCAGGTCGTGCTCGTCGATCTTGGGGCGCAGACGGATGCCCTTAAGCTCACTCTTGGTGGCGTGTGCGCGGGCCTTTTGTTCCTTCTTCTTCTGCTGGTACTTCCATTTGCCGTAGTCCATGATCCGGCAAACGGGAGGGGTAGTGTTGGGCGATACCTCGACGAGATCAAGCCCCGCCTCACGCGCCAAGCGCCGGGCTTCCTCGAGCTCGACCACGCCAACCTGCTCGTCGTTTTCTTAATTAGCCCGAATTGAGGAATTGCGGTACAGTTCTTTATTCCGAACCC
>QGVC01000663.1 GCA_003242645.1 Pseudomonadota bacterium | reverse complement strand
TCGACCGGTGGCCTGCCTCTCCACGTCGCTGGCACACTGCGGCGCGAGACATGGGGCGGCCGCGAGCGCATCGAACTCACGATCGAGGACGCCGCCGATCCGCGCCGTCAGCACTGACAGATAGGCGTTAGGAGGGCTGCGATAAGCCGGGCTACCGTCCGATCTTAAAAGCGGTTTACTGCGTGCGCGCCTTTGCGGGGGCCTCCGCCGCGGCGGACGGGTTCTGATTCTTCGCTCCGGCGACGGCCTTGTTGTTGTTTCGCTTCTTCGCAACACGAGCGGGTGGTGGGCGATTGCCGCAAGCCCAGGACGTCACCGTATTGCGCACGCTGACCACTGGCTTCGGATTGGGCGCCACCGGAAGGGAGTCCAGCGTCGGACTACCGAATAAAACCTTCCAGTCGTAATTGGCGAAGCCATGGTCGAGCAGGCTCGCAGCTCGAACCGCGCGATCATGGCCCGAAGGTTCGCCGAGGACCACGGCCATCAGTTGACGTCCGTTTCGCGTCGCGCTCGCCACTATGTTGAAACCGGAGTCACAGATGAACCCCGTCTTCAATCCGTCGGCGCCTTCATAGGTCTTCAGCAGGCTGTTGTGCGTGCCGATACGGCGTTTGCCGATCATGAAATCGGCCTGCGCCCAGAGATGACGGTGCTCGGGAAAGTCACGCGTCACAGCCATCGCGAGCCGCGCAAGATCACGCGCAGTTGTCACCTGCCCGGGCGCGGGCAATCCGTTCGGATTTACGAAATGCGTGTTCGTCATGCCGAGCCGCCGCGCGGTCGCGTTCATCCGCTCGACGAAAGCCTGTTCGTTACCCCCAACGGTCTCGGCAAGCATGATGGCGACGTCGTTCGCAGACTTCACGATCAACGCCTGCAGCCCCAACTCGACGCTCATCTGCCCGCCTACCGGCAAGCCGATCTTGCTCGGCGGCTGAGCGTGCGCGGCCTCGCTCGTCGTGAGCATTGTATTTGGCGTGATCATCCCGGCCTTCAGGGCCTCGAAGACGATATAGGCCGTCATCATCTTGGTGAGCGATGCCGGGTACCACTGATCATCGATATCCTCGGCATAGAGTACCCGGCCATCAGAAGCGTCGAAAAGCAGCTTCGGACCCGCCTGCGCTTGCGACGCTGCGACAAGTCCGAAAAGCCCAAGCGCGACCAAAATGGTCCGGCTCCAGATCATCCTGTTCCTGCTCCGAGGCTTGATGACTTTCGTGCTGCGGTCCCGATTTCCAAAGCCTCTGTCAGCCTCGGCCATCTCTACGCCCACAACAGCCAACAGGCCAATTTCCGCAGCCCCTGCCCTCGCGCTATCGTAACGCGCAGATCCGACACGGCAACTCGCAAGACGGCGCTTCCAGAGCGTCGCCGACTGCGCCTTCCCCCAAATCATAGGATCGAGAAGTTAACGTCCACCTCTCACGAGGTCCATCATTCAATCGGTCACAAGTGCAAGAGTGCCGCTCTTTCACAACACATTGCGGCCCTCATGGGGCCGCAACCGGGCCATCCAATGTTGGTTGACCGCGATTCAGCCAACCGAGCTGGACCATTCGTTGGCGCACCAACGACGTAACAACTCAGTTGAGCCCTTTGCGTTTCAGCTGATCGACGCCTGCGACGCTCCGCGGTCAGACCGCCGCACCGGCACCGCAATCTTCGCAGAGCAAGAGAATCGCGCGATGTAACCGCCCTTCGAGCGGTTGTTGATCAGAGTGCAGGGATCCGATGGACAAGATCAATCAG
>QGVC01000662.1 GCA_003242645.1 Pseudomonadota bacterium | reverse complement strand
TTGCTCCCAGGCGCTGGTGAACCTGCTCTTCAATGTGGACCAAACAACGATTGCGCCCAGCTCATCCGTGAACTAGCAAGATTGGTGCTACATCATACGGACTGATCCGACAAGTGTCTGGGCCGTGCGGGACGGAAGACCCGCACGGCCCTCTTTATTGCAACCAGCGCATCGTCGTGGCGGGCTCCCCGAAGTGTCTGTCTTCGCGCCCCGCAACACTCGGTTTCGCGATGGGACTCCTTCAGTGCGACGGTGTGGATGTTGGTGAAGACGCAGGCACGTCACGACTGCGCTCGAGCTGCAACGAATTTCTCGTGTGCCAGCTCGAATCGCTGCGGGCCTGAACGAGAAGCTACTTGTTACCAGCCCTCGTCAGGATCGGGCACATCGCCCAAGAGCAATTCGACATCCGCCTGATCACGCAGCCTCTTGCTCTTGCGCCGCGACGGATCCAGCCGAGCTGCAAGCGCGGAAGATTCAGCCACCACCCGGGCTGACTCTTGATCAAATTCATACGCCGGCGGAGCCATGCTGGGGTATCGCGGAACAGGTTTTCCGGAAGCGGTGGCTCGTGCGGCGACTGCAGGGCCTCCAGGTCACGACGCAGTTGTCCGACGTAGTCGTACAACGTGTCGTCCATGTCAAACATGCATACCTTGTCGCTCATCGGTTGAGCACCTCCTACGTACGACGGCGATGCTTCTGGAGACGGTGCTCGAAGCACGCTGCCGCGTTTCAATGACTACCGGCTGCCTGCAAGCCTCTCGTTGATTGCGGTGCGAAGCAACGCTTCCTCGCGATCGGTGAACTCGTCATTGCACAGTACCAGGGGAGCGTCGGGCTCAAAGTTGTCCGCGTGATCGTCGAGCGCGATCCAGGGAACGCCCTCGAGTTTCTGCTCGCGCAGGAACGCTTCGATCTCGCGCTGCCGCGGCGCGGGAGTTCCTTCCGGCAAGCGAAGGGAGGGCGTTTTTCCGATCACACGTGGACGGATGTCTTCGCTGAAGAACGCCCGAAGCTCATCGAGGCTGCGGGTGAGTCTCCAGTCACTTGACACAACGATCTGGAGGATCGGGAACTCGCGAATCACCGCCTCCACTCGCGGCAGGTAAGCGAAGTACTGGTTCTGCTCGTCCGTCCGATCCGCGCGCGGAAACCAGTGGTGCAGGACCCCATCGAAATCCAGGAAGAGCAGGATGGCGTTCGGTGTAGTCACCTAGTTTTGCTCGCGTTGCGTTGTTCTTGTGGCGTCGGACGCGGACCCGGGAACGATGTGCCTCTGGAGCCCGTCCGACGGAGTACGTTGGTACCACGTTGGAGATGTAAGGGGAACGGGGCTTCTTTTGGCATCCCGCTCGGTACTATCCAGCCCGCTCAACGGGGGTACCGCAGTGCCTGACAGCGAGAGCGCAGGGGAGTTCCCACGGGAGGCCACCCCTCTTTTGAGGCCACCGCGAGGGGTCGCGCCAATTATTGCCAACTCGCGACTCTTACTCGTATTCAGCTCCCCCGTTGAGTGCGTCATGGTGCCGCCATGGAGCGCATGAGAATTCGAGTGATGTCAGTGGCCATGTGCCCTGAGGACCGCGTGGCAGTTGCACGCGTGCAAGCGGTAAGTGCACGGAAGCTTCGTGTGTGGCGCGACAAACAGGGTGAGAAGCCAGCGACAATCAAGATGAGAAAGCCGAAGCCTCTGAGCGGTTAGAAGCTCAGAGGCGGCGGGGCCGCCAAGAGCGGCCCCCGCCGGGAACTAGGGCC
>QGVC01000661.1 GCA_003242645.1 Pseudomonadota bacterium | reverse complement strand
TACGGGGGTGGAGGGGCCGACCCTTGATATTCGGAATAGCTCTGCTTCGCTCGTCGGCGGCTATTCAGTCGCTCTCTCGATGCCCTATCGTCTCCGCGTTGGCCTTGCTGTCGAAGCCCGCGATTTTGGACCAGCTGTACTGACGGAATTCGGCTAACGCGTCTTGAACCGTTTCCTTTGGGGCAGCTGTTCCTATTTGTTGCATCAGGCCATGCCAGCTATCGGCATAATGGACGAGCACATCGCTTAGGCTATTGCCGGGCAGATCCCGCGCCCACCTCTGAAGGCCGCTCGAGTTGAACACGAGCAGCAGCAGCATGACCGTGACCATGATTATGCTGGTGTCACGGACGGCGCGCGAAGTCTCAGCTTGCTGATCTGGGCCTGGCTCGTCCCGGCGAGTGGCTCTCCCAGGTCGCCTGTACATTTTGTGCCGAGATGCCATCGCCAACCTCTAGAACTGGAAGTAGATGAATGGCGCAACCCCGCGCGGGCCAAGCATCTCCATGGCAAGTAGCCCTGAGCCAATCAGCAGACCCAGGGTAACGGGTCGGAGAGCTTGAACGCGTCGATCCAGGTGGACGAGCGTTTTTGTGCGGACGAATTGCGCTGCTATCACCCCCCCAATAAGAAGCGCGATGAATGGCGTAAATTTTTCGGTTTCGAAAGAAAACTGAAGCAGGCCTGCGTAGTAATCGTGCACCGTCGCCATATCCGGCGCCCGGAAGAAGACGCCAGTAATCGCAAACAGGTTGATTGTAATGAACCAGCCAACGGCCGGGTGCGAGGGAATGAAGCTTGTCAGCACTGCATGGCCGTTCCTTTCTAAGCTTCGGATCGCGCCTTTCAAGACGCGCTCGATAACGAGAATGATGCCTTGCAGCGCACCCCAGATGACGAACGTCCATGCTGCGCCGTGCCACAAGCCAGCAATCGTCATGGTCAGGATGAGATTGCGGTACATCCGGCCCTGCCCGCGTTTGCCGCCTTTCAAGGGGCGATAAAGGTAATCGCGGAGCCAGCTCGTGAGAGAAATGTGCCAGCGCTGCCAGAGCTCCTGCAGGGTCGTCGCGCTCAATGGCCGGTCGAAGTTCTTCTTGAAGCGATATCCCAGAAGTGCAGCCACTCCGATGGCAATGTCGCTATAGCCCGAAAAATCGCAATACACCTGCACCACGAATGCGTGCGCAGCGACGAACAAATCGAGGCTGGAGTAGGCGCTTGGAACAGCAAAGACATCGTCCACGATCTCCGTGGCGAGATAGCTGGCGATGATCATTTTCTTGAAAAGGCCAAGCAGTATGAGGCCAAAGCCGAAGGTAAGCATGGCGCGATTGAGAACCGGCCGCACGTCGAGCTGCGGCAGAAAATGTGCCGCGCGTACGATCGGACCAGCGACAAGCTGGGGAAAGAATGAGATGTAGAGGTAAAGGTCGATCGGGCGCTTCACTGGCTGGACATCGCCCCGGTAGACGTCGATGACATATGAAATGCCCTGAAATGTAAAGAACGATATTCCGATCGGGAGGATTACGTCGAGCAGGGGCAGGTCACGCTCGAGACCGATTGATGTCAGTAAATTGGCTAGGGAGATTATGAAAAATCCATAGTACTTGAAGAAGCCCAGAATAGCCAGGTTGAGCGCAACAGAAACTCCAACGACCCATTTTCTGTGTCGATCCAAGGTGAGGGATGTAAGCAGGACACCGGCGACGTAATTGATGGTAGTGCTGACGAACAGGAGGCCCAGAAAACGCC
>QGVC01000660.1 GCA_003242645.1 Pseudomonadota bacterium | reverse complement strand
CAATGCATAGGCGCCGCCGGCCTGCGAGGGAACGATGATTCCTGAGAGAATGCGCACGCCAATCAGGAACATCTGCTCGTTCCCGATGACGCGAGCCCGATCCAGAACTTCCTGAAAGTCACTGGCGCTTTCCAGCTCCTCCCGGATCAGCGCGTCGAGCTCCTCCGGTGTCGGCAAAGTGCCGATCAACCGCGGATCGAGCACCGCGTCGAGCACGCGCCGGCGGCGGCTGAGGATGCGCGCAAGCCGCGGTGCGGAGCCCATGATGTCCGCGATGAGCCGCAGCAGGTTCGGATTGGCTCTGAGCAGCGAGAACAGCTGAACTCCGGCCGGCAGCTGCGACAGGAACCGGTCGAAGCTGGCGAATGCGCTATCGGGATTAGCGGTTTCCGCGAGCGCCTCGATCAGCAGCGCCTGGACCTCCGTCAACAACTCGCGAGCCCTGGCGCTGCGCACGGCGGGATAGCGGCCATGATGCCAGCCCCGCACCGTCGCGATCACCTGGTGCGGTTGCGAGTAGCCCATTTTCGCCAAGGCCTCCACGGTCTGTGGATCATCCGCCTCGCCCGCGAACACCATGTTGGCGCCGCCGCGTGTTAGCTCCGGCATGTCCTCGAAGAGAGCCGCATAGTGCCGTTGCACGGCCTCGAGCCGCGGCACCAGCTCGGCCGAGAATTCCGAGACAGACTCGTAGCCCGCAAATCGTGCGAATGCTGCGAGCGCCTCTGAATTTTCGGGCAGCGAATGCGTCTGCTCGTCTGCCACCATCTGCAGTCGATGCTCGATCCCGCGCAGAAAAATGTAGCTGCGCGCCAGGTCGTCCCGGACCTCCGGCTTGATCCAGCCTCGCTTGGCGAGACGATTCAACGCCGTCAGCGTTTCGGGTGCCCGCAGATCGGGCTGCCGCCCCCCAGCGATGAGCTGCTGCGTCTGCACGAAGAACTCGATCTCGCGAATGCCGCCGCGGCCAAGCTTGATGTTGTGTCCGGCAACTCCAATCTGGCCGAAGCCGCGATGCGCATGGATCTGGCGCTTCATCGCGTGGATGTCGGCAATGGCGGCGAAATCGAGATACTTGCGCCAGATGAATGGCGACAACTCAGCCAAGAACGCCTTCCCGGCCTCGATATCGCCGGCCACTGGCCGCGCCTTGATCATGGCGGCGCGTTCCCAATTCTGGCCGAAGCTTTCGTAGTAGGTGAGCGCCGCGTCCGTCGACAGCGCAATTTGGGTGGCGCCCGGATCAGGGCGTAAGCGCAAGTCCGTCCGGAACACGTATCCGTCGCCCGTCCGTTCCTGGAGGATGCGCACGAGCTCGCGCGTCAGTCGCACGAAAAATGGCTGTGCTTCGATATCAGCCCGGAGCTTCAGACGCTGTTTGTCGTAAAAAACGACGAGATCGATG
The DNA here is from genome assembly GCA_003242645.1 of Pseudomonadota bacterium. Next base: position 354 of record QGVC01000660.1, on the reverse strand, counting down.
TCGCTCGAATAATTCAGCTCCCCGGCGCCGTACTTGCCCATGCCGAGCACGATGTAGCCGGAGTTCTGCTCCGGCTGCGGATCGTCGGTATCGAGACAGCTTCCGTAGGCGATAGCCTGCCGGAAAAGGAAGCGCACTGCTTGCTGAACCGCAGCGTCCGCAGCCTGGGTCAGAGTGCCCGTGACTTCCGACAGATCCCAAACGCCGCCGAGGTCGGCGAGTGCCGTAAGCAACGCAATCTCGTTCTTGAACCGGCGGAGCGCGGCCATCACCTCCGCAACGGACTGGGCCTGCCCAGCTTCCTCTACCACTCGCTCGAGCAGCTTCGCCCGTGTCTCCTCGGGCGCCTGCCCC